>NZ_PDBT02000089.1:0-7875 GCF_002551535.2 Neisseria sp. N95_16 | reverse complement strand
CCGTTGACGGAATGCCGTCTGATTTCCCGACTGACGGTGGCGGGATGACAACCGATGTTCTGTGCGATTTGGTTTAGGGGTAGGTTGCGGTAATGTCTGGAAATGTAGTATCTTTGGTGTGAGGTCAGTTGTGTGTAGGCCATATTGCAATCTTTCTTGTCAGGAAAGGCAGTATACTACCGCATACTGGCCTTTTCTGTTATTGGAAATTGCACTTGTTAGGCGAATGTAAGGGCCTTTATGCTGTTTTAAAGCACCGATTTCCCTTAAAATACCGCCTGAACAAACGACCGCATGACTTGCATTTATTAAGAGACTGAAACACCATGAATTTACACCAAACCGTAGCGCGTGAAGCCGAAGCCGCTTTCGCCGTCGCCAATATTGCCGGTGCGCCTGTTGTATTGCAACCGGCCAAAAATGCCGATTTCGGCGATTTCCAAATCAACGGCGTGATGGGTGCGGCCAAACAGGCCAAGCAAAATCCACGCGAACTGGCACAAAAAGTGGCCGATGCGCTGGCTGGCAATGCCGTTATCGAATCTGCCGAAGTGGCGGGTCCGGGCTTTATCAACCTGCGTTTACATGCTGATTTTTTGGCACAAAATATTCAGACGGCCTTAAACGACACCCGATTGGGCGTGGCTGAAAATACCAACCCGAAAACCGTGGTCATCGATTATTCTTCGCCCAACTTAGCCAAAGAAATGCACGTCGGCCATTTGCGTTCGAGCATCATCGGAGACAGCATTTCGCGCGTATTGGAATTTTTGGGCGACAACATCATCCGTCAAAACCACGTCGGCGACTGGGGCACGCAATTCGGCATGCTGGTGGCCTATATGGTGGAGCAGCAAAAAGACAATGCCGCATTTGAACTGGCCGATTTGGAGCAATTTTACCGCGCCGCCAAAGTGCGCTTTGACGAAAGCCCTGAATTTGCCGACACTGCGCGCGAATATGTGGTGAAACTGCAAGGCGGCGATGAAACCGTATTGGCCTTATGGAAGCAGTTTGTCGAGATTTCCTTAAGCCACGCGCAAGCCGTTTACGACACGCTGGGTTTGAAGCTGCGCCCTGAAGATGTGGCGGGCGAATCAATTTACAACGACGATTTGCAGCCGGTGGTCGATGACTTGGTGGCGCAAGGTTTGGCGGTTGAAGATGACGGCGCGAAAGTGGTGTTTTTGGAAGAATTCAAAAACAAAGAAGGCGAACCAGCGGCGTTTATCGTGCAAAAACAAGGCGGTGGCTTTTTGTATGCATCCACCGACTTGGCTTGCGTGCGCTACCGTGTAGGCCGTCTGAAAGGCGAGCGCTTGCTGTATATCGTTGACCACCGCCAAGGTTTGCATTTTGAACAGCTGTTCACCACTTCACGCAAGGCCGGCTACTTGCCGGAAAACGTAGAAGCGGAATTCATCGGCTTCGGCACCATGATGGGCAAAGACGGCAAACCGTTCAAAACCCGTTCGGGCGATACGGTGAAGCTGGTGGATCTGCTCGATGAAGCGGTTGAGCGTGCCACCGAATTGGTGCGAAGCAAAAACCCGGATTTGAGCGCGGAAGAAGTCGCCCAAATCGGCCAAACCGTCGGCATTGGCGCCGTAAAATACGCCGACTTGAGCAAAAACCGCACCAGCGATTATGTGTTCGATTGGGATGCGATGTTGAGCTTTGAAGGCAACACCGCGCCTTACCTGCAATACGCCTACACCCGCGTGCAAAGTGTGTTCAAAAAAGCCGGCGAATGGGATGCAGCCGCCCCTTTGGCTTTGACCGAGCCTTTGGAAAAACAACTGGCGCTGGAGTTGCTGAAATTTGAAGACGTATTGCGCAGCACCGCCGAGAGCAGCCATCCACACTACTTGGCCGCCTATCTTTACCAAGTGGCCACGCTGTTCTCACGCTTCTACGAAGCCTGCCCGATTTTGAAAGCCGAAGGCCAAGCACGCAACACACGTTTGCAGTTGGCCAAGCTTACCGGCGATACGCTGAAACAAGGTTTAAATTTGCTCGGCATTGAGACCTTGGAAGTCATGTAATTAATTAGTTAATGATGATTAAAGCTGAGACCTTTGCAAATCCCTATCTTTGGCACATTTCTTCGTTGTGCGCTGCTCGAAAGCTTGCCTATCTTTATGATATGTCTGCGCTTTCTGCGCTGCTCTACAACTTTGAACTGTACTCAAATCTAGGGTTTTGCAAAGGTCTCAGGCCGTCTGAAAACATATTTTTCAGACGGCCTTTTTGCTATTATGCCATTTTGATTCCTTAAGATACTTATGAACCGTTATCATCTGATGCTGGCGATTGTCGGCGCGACGTTAATTTGGTCGGGCATCAGCCCAAAAGACTACCCGACTTGGGGCTTGGAAGTGGCGCCGGCTATCATCGGCACGGTTTTGCTGCTGGCAACCTACCGCCGCTTTCGCTTCAGCGATTTTGCCTATTGGGTGATGACGTTTCACGCGGTGGTGCTGATTGTCCGTGGGCATTATACTTATGCCGAAGTGCCACTGTTTGACTGGCTGAAAGAGCCGATGGGCTGGGAGCGCAACAATTACGACAAACTCGGCCACTTTATGCAGGGCTTTTCACCGGCAGTCATCGCAGCGGAAATTTTGTGGCGAAACCAAGTCATCACCAGCCGAAAATGGTTGGTTTTCCTCAGCCTTTGCGTGTGCATAGCGATTAGCGCGGTGTATGAATTGATTGAATGGCTGGTGGCGGTGTTGAGCGGCCAAAGCGCGGAAGCATTTTTAGGCACGCAAGGCTATGAGTGGGATACGCAGGCCGATATGATGTGGTGTGGTATCGGTGCATGCGTGATGTTAGCTTGCTTGGTGTGGAAAAAGCATTTTCGCTAAGAAGCTGACTGACTCTCTTTAAGTTGGCATCCTTCCTCTTATGCAGGCATAAAAAGGCAGGATGCCAAGCCCCGACCATTAAGGCACTTCATGCCCCAATGCGGCAGAATACACATTAATCCATGCTTCTTCGCTGAAGCGGATAGTCAGCGCATCAACGGCATTTTTCACGCGCTCGATTTTGCCGGAGCCGACAATCGGCATCATGCCACTCGGGTGGTTGAGCAGCCAAGCATAGGCCAGCGTGTCGATGCGGGTTTCGTTGTAAGCCTCGCCTGCTTTCAACAAAGCTTGGGCAACGCGTTGGCTTTGTTCATCACTGCCATCAAACAATTGACCGCCGGCCAAAGGCGACCATGCCATTGGTTTGACGCGTTTTTTCAAGAGATAATCCAAGCTACCGTCTTCAAATGGGACGATGTGCAAAGGAGAAATCTCGATTTGGTTGGTCGCCAAGGTTTGGTTAACATATGATTGCAACATATTGAATTTTTGAGTGGAATAGTTTGACACACCAAAATGGCGCACCAAGCCACGCGAATGCAGGTTATCAAACGCTGCCGCCACTTCTTCTGGGTTCAGGCAAGGTGACGGACGGTGCATCAGCAATAAGTCGAGATGATCGCAATTTAATTCTTTGACCGAACGCTCGGCCGACCAGATAATATGTTCCGCGCTGTTGTCATAAAATTTGCTTTTCATCTGTGACAAGGCTTCGTTGGGGAACGAAATGCCGCATTTGCTCACAATCGTCATTTGATCGCGCAGGCTTTTTTCCAATTTCAATGCTTCGCCAAATTGGCCTTCGTTGATGAACCACCATAACACGCGGCATGGTCGAAAGTGTTGATGCCTAAATCCAACACCTCATGAATCAGCTTCAAATAGCCTTGCGCATCTAATTGCCATTCATGCGCGCGCCAGTAGCCATGCACCAAACGGCTCATGTTTAAATCTTGGTTAATGGTATGGTAATGCATATTCGTTCCTTTATGTTTGTAAAGCAAAAAGCCGTCTGAATCATGTTCAGACGGCCTTAAATCATTATTTAGAATTGCGCTCCAACAGCCAAGCTTGCGCTTCGGCCACATCATCAAAATATTTCGGATGCTGGTTGGTAATCAGGCTGGATAAACGTGCGCCGAGCTTAATCCAAATGTCGTCGGTCACCACCGCCACACGGCCGAAATCGTCTTCGTGTTCGTTTAAAAACTTAATCTGCTCCACCGCCATATCGATGGTGAAATCTTTCAGCAGCGTCATATCCAAAAGCATATCGGGCAGACGGATTTTTTGTTTGCAGTCAAGCAAAGCCTGCTCCAATTCGCGGAAATCATCTAAGGTAAATTCGTTGTACAAAGCCACATTCAGGCCGTAAGACTGCTCGCGGATAGAAATCATGTTTTGCTCCTCGTTTTATTTGAAAAAAAGCCGCTTTATCCAAACCGGCTTAATGCCGCTTAATACACCGCTAGCCACAATAATAATCATACCGAGCACTTCCTGCCAAGTGATTTTATCGCCCAGCAGCCACATGCCCGACAAAGCAGCGAATACCACCGTTAAATACGACAAGGATGCCACGGTAAATTTGTTGCCCACTTTATAAGCATGGGTCATGCACAACTGCGCCACCGTCGCGCTGGCACCAATCCCCAGCAAATACGGGGTACTGCCCCACGATAACGCATGCCAGCCGGAAACACTCGCCCACACCGCCGACACTACCATGCCGGTAATCGACAGGAAAAACACCACCCGCCAGCCCGGTTCGCCCAAAAGCGACAATTCGCGCACCTGCATATATGCCCAACCCGACATCGCACCACCGGCCAAACCAATCAGCGCCGGAAACACCTGACCGCTCTCAAACGACGGGTTCAGCAACACCACCACGCCGATAAAGCCCAACACCAACACCGCCTGCGTATAAAGCGCAATACGTTCTTTCAACACCAAAAACGAAAACACCGCCAAAAAAAATCGACGAGGTATAGCCCAGCGTCACGCCCGTGGCCAGCGGCAAATGCATCACCGCGTAGAACAGGCACAACATCGCCAAGGTGCCGACGACGCTGCGGTTAAGATGCAGCTTCCAATGCGGAGAGCCGAATGTTTCGCCACGCATTTTCGCCATCAAGCCCAACACCAGCGCGGCAAAGCTCATGCGCCAAAACACCAGTTCGCCGCTATTCAAGCCAAATTCCTGCGAAGCCGCTTTGATGCACAGGTTCATAATGGTAAAACCCACCGCGGCCACAATAATCCAAGCGGAGCCGAGCAGGTCTTTGTTGCTTTCAGTCATGTTGACAGAGTTCAAAAAATTAATCGGTTAATATTATAACAAAGGCCGTCTGAAAATACGCGGTTCAATCGCATCAGCAAAAAATATTCAGCGTTCAGACGGCCTTAATCGGCGAAGAAGCCGATAATCTTCTGAATCGCCACGTCCATATGCTTGGGTTGGGAAAACGGATGATCCGCGCCCTCCACCGCAATCAATTCGACCACATTGTTTTCAGCAAAGGTTTTCGATACACCAATGTCGATCATCTCGTCGACCGTACCGTGTAGAATTAACAGGTTATCCGCATCGTCCAAATAATCATGCTGCATCACGTCCGCCGCTTGCAAGGCATCCAAAAAATCCCTGCCAATCTTCATTTTGCGCTCAAAGCCGAGCAACACTTCCTTGCCCTTCTCCACCTTGCTACGCTCGTCTGCCGACATATTGTCCAGCAGAGTTTGATACATTTGAATCGCCGGCGCGCGCAATGCCACTTTGTGAAACGGATTGCCGTTTTGCGCCATATAATTCAGCGTGAGATAGCCGCCAAAACTATTGGCATAAGCATAAACCCGCTTGGCACCAAGCTGCGTTTGCGCATATTCAACCACCAGCGACAAATAAGCAAGGCATTCATCCAGCAGCAATTTTTTACGCGCATCCGCCCCATGACAAGGCCAATCAAACGCCAGCGCGGCATAATTGTGATACTTGGCAATCAAACGCTCACCAAATTTCACCGTCGAGCGGCCGTCTTTACTGCTGCCGAAACCATGCATCACAATCACCACATTTTCCACCGCATGCAGGTCTTTTTCGTAAAATAATTTACAACGCACGCTGTAACCGCGCTCGTTGATGTCGAATAGTTTTTCCATATTGATTCACATCATTTCATTCTTCATGATTGGCATCATAACGCTATTGGCTTGCCGATAAAAGGCTGAGGCCGTCTGAAGTGAAAGCCTGAGACCTTTATTTTCAGACGGCCTTTCGTCCCAATAAATAAATCACCGATTTGGCATCATCGCCTTCGCCTGTGCGATGGTGTTCGGCAATCAACCAATCTAAGCCGCTAAAGGCTGTCTGAAGCGTAGCCAAATCAGCCAACATATTGATATCGCTAGGCCCTTTCACCAATGCCGCCTGCTCGGGATGAAAAAACACACCGGCAAACAGGCCGTCTGAAACCAGCGCGTTAACGATATTTTGCGCCACGCGGCTGCGCACCGGTTCGGCAAAATGACAGTTGACCGAGCTAATCACCGCATAGGTTTCAGACGGCATCGCCATCTCAGCAACATCAGCCACGCGTGCGGCAAAATCCACACCTTTCAATGCCGCCAACCTTTGCGCCTTGGCAATACCCACCGCCGACAAATCCACCCCTTCCGCCAGCAAACCCTGCTGCACCAGAAACACACCGTTGCGCCCTTCACCGGTCGCCAAATCCAATGCCCGCCCTGAAGCAGGCAAATACGGCTGAATGCGGCGAATAAACTCATGCGGCTCGGTGCCGAAAATAAATTCATCGGCGGCGTAGCGTTCGTCCCATTTGCTCATGGCTGCCTTTCTATCGGCAAAAGCGTATTTTAACGCAAAAGGCCGTCTGAAAAATCACTTTCAGACGGCCTCAATTTAAGCATTTCAGTTCATCAATTCATCCACCAATTCCTGCACGGTTTTGATTTTATCGATGGCGGAAATGCCGTTGCCCACCGACACATAACCCTGCTCAAAATTGCCTTCCAGCATGCCCAAACGCATGCCTGTGCCGGCGTTCATCAGCTTAGCGATTTCGCTGCGTGGCGCACCGCTTTCGCTCAATTCAAAACATTGTTTGGCCAATTCGGTCGGCAGCGAGCGGTAGTAATAAGGCTCGGTGCGGAACAGCAATAAATCATTGGCGCTTGAATCGACAATCCAATCTTTCACTTTTTTGCTGGCACGGCATTCTTCGGTGGCGATAAAGGCCGTGCCAATCCACACGCCTTCTGCGCCCAAGGTATAAGCCGCCTGCACGTTGCGTTTATCGGCGATGCCGCCCGCCAGCATAATCGGCAAGTCGACTTTACCGACAAATTCGGCCAATACGGAAAAACTGCCCATTTCTTTCATCGGCAAAGTGCCGCCTTCATCAAAACCGGTCAACACCAAAATGTCCGCGCCCAATTCCTGCGCTTTCAAAGCGTCGGGCAAATTCGGGTTCGGCAGGCGACAAATGATTTTAGTACCGGCTTGTTTGAATTTGGCGTAAATCTCAGGGTCAAGTGCGCCATTATCCAGCACGACCGGCACGCGCTCTTCGATAAACAAATCCACCATATGCGGAATCAGCGAAAAATCGTAAGACAAAATAAACGGCACACCAAAAGGCTTATCCGTCAGCGCTTTCACTTTGCGAATCTCATTGCGCATGCGTTCAATCACATCTTCATTAGAAGTCGGATTCGTGGTCTGCCCTGCGTGTGGTGCTAAAAAGCCCAAACCACCGGCTTCAGCCACCGCCGCCACCAAGCGCGCATCGGTCAGCCAAGACATCGGTGCTTGCACGATTGGGTGTTTGATATTCAGGATTTCGGTAATGCGGTTTTGCATGATATTTTCTCGTTGCTTGATTAGGGCGTGTCCTCAATTTAACTTAGCATGAATAATAGAGCAAGCCAAGTAAAGCATCGATTTAAAATTACGAGCTAATTTCTCATAGCGAGTAGCAAT
>NZ_PDBT02000088.1:0-7914 GCF_002551535.2 Neisseria sp. N95_16 | reverse complement strand
CATGTAGCGTAACTCTTCAATCAGCTCTGCCTGAGTTTTTTCATGGTCGGGTTTGTCGACGATAAAGGGATTCTTGCGTTTGGTCTGCATAGTCTTCATAAGCGTAGCCTGTGGGTGTTGAAGTGCGGTTATACCGCCTTGGCAGTAGGCGGCAATCCAACGGCGCAGATGTGTGCGTGAGACGTTGAAATGGTCTGCGGTGCGCTGTTGGCTGTGCACTTGATGGTAATGGAGTACGGCTCGGTATTTGAAGTCTAGTGTATATTTGGACATAAGAAAACTGCACCTTTTTAAAGTTGGGGGGAAAGTGTCCAACTTTTGGGGTGCAGTTCAGTTTGCTAAAAATCTTTCAGACGGCCTTTTAGTATGAAACCGTTTATTAAAAACTTGGAGTTTTAACCTTTAATCATGCAATTGAGCGGCGTGTAAAGTGTTTTCCAAAAGCGTGGCAATGGTCATTGGGCCGACACCGCCGGGAACCGGGGTAATCATGGCCGCGCGTTCTTTGGCGACATCAAATTCCACATCGCCGCACAAGCTGCCGTTTTCCAAGCGGTTGATGCCGACATCGATGACTACGGCACCTGGTTTCACCCATTTGCCTTTAACAAAATTCGGGATGCCGACGCCAACCACCAAAATATCGGCTTGAGCCACTTCTTCCGCCAAGTTTTCTGTGGCGCTGTGGCAGATGGTGACGGTGGCACGTGAGAGCAGTAATTCTAATGCTTGCGGGCGGCCAACAATATTGGACGCGCCTACAATTACGGCTTTTTTGCCTTTAGGGTCAACGCCGTAGGCTTCGAGAAGTGTCATCACGCCTTTAGGTGTGCATGGGCGCATCAGTGGCATTTTGACAACCAAACGACCAACGTTGTAAGGGTGGAAGCCGTCCACGTCTTTATGTGGCAAAATGCGCTCCAATACGGCTTGGCTGTCGATGTGTTTCGGCAAAGGCAGTTGCACCAAAATGCCGTCCACTTCAGGATTGGCGTTCAATTCGTCCACCAACTTCAGTAATTCGTCTTGCGTGGTTTCGGCAGGTAATTCGTAAGACAAAGACGCAATGCCTGATTTTTGGCAGGCGGTTTTTTTATTGCGCACGTAAACCGCGCTGGCAGGATCGTCGCCAACCAAAACCACGGCCAAACAAGGCGTGCGCAAGCCGGCTGCTGTGCGTTGTTCGACTGCTTGGGCGACTGCCGCCAAGCGTTGTTGGGAGACTTCTTTACCGTTGATTAATTGAGCAGTCATGTTCACTCTCTAGTTGTCAGGGAAGGGGTAAAAATGGAAAATCGGGTAATTATCTCATTTTTAAGCCTTCTTTTGCATTATTTATCGTTAGCTTTGTCGAGATTATTTTTCAGACGGCCTGAATATTGATAGGGAATAAATAAGGTAGGTATGAATTAAATTCTGAATAAAAATAATCAGATAAATGCAATTTTAAAAAAATGTTAACCGTAAAGGTTGACGTGATTTCGAAAATCAGTATAGTTCAGTTCTTCAAGTCGGGGCGTAGCGCAGCCTGGTTAGCGCATCTGCTTTGGGAGCAGAGGGTCGTGAGTTCGAATCCCACCGCCCCGACCACACCAGTTTTCAGCACGTAACGGCATGAGCGCCCGTAGCTCAACCGGATAGAGCACCGACCTTCTAAGTCGGGGGTTACAGGTTCGATTCCTGTCGGGCGTGCCAAAAAGTTTACGGTGGCTATAGCTCAGTTGGTAGAGCCCCGGATTGTGATTCCGGTTGTCGTGGGTTCGAGCCCCATTAGCCACCCCATCTATATCGGGGCGTAGCGCAGCCTGGTTAGCGCATCTGCTTTGGGAGCAGAGGGTCGTGAGTTCGAATCCCACCGCCCCGACCAAAATAAAAAAAACCTGCTTTTAATAAGCAGGTTTTTTTATAGCCGTTTAAAATGGAAATAAGACAAGGCGACAGCAACCGCCGTGTACGTTGGTACATAAGGGCGCTGGTAATGCTATTTGTCACATTAAATTCACAAAATTACACGCAAAAGGCCGTCTGAAATCTGTTCAGACGGCCTTTTGCTTTGCCTTTTGACGGGGCTTCGGTATCATAGCTTTAATCTGAATGAAACAATGGAAAGCATTATGTCCGAATGGCCTTTACCCGATTTTGAACAAAAAATCTGTCCGCCCGAAGCGCTTGCTGAACGTTTGGCTGCATTGCCGCGCCCGCTGGTGTTTACCAACGGCTGTTTTGATATTCTGCATCGCGGCCATGTCACCTATTTGGCGCAGGCACGCGCGACCGGTGCGGCGATGATTTTGGCCTTGAATACCGATGATTCCGTTCGCCGTCAAGGCAAGGGGGATGACCGCCCGATTAATCCTTTAGAAAACCGTGCGGCGGTGGTGGCAGCGCTGGCCAGCGTGGACGTGGTGACGTGGTTTGATGATGACACACCAGCGGCTTTGATTGAGTTGGTCAAACCGGATATTTTGGTCAAAGGTGGCGACTGGACAGTCGATAAAATTGTCGGTTCGCAAGAAACCTTGGCGCGCGGCGGCAAGGTGTATTCGATTCCGTTTTTACACCAAACGTCCACCACGCAAACACTGGCGAAAATCCGCGCCGCAGAGGCGGCCGATAAATGAGCAGTATGAAGCCTCAGCATTGGCAGGTATTGGCGGCACTTTCAGACGGCCTGCCGCATCATGTGTCGCAACTGAGCCGTTTGGCCGGTGTGAAGCCACAGCAACTCAACGGATTCTGGCAGCAAATGCCGCCTCATATCCGCGGTTTGTTGCGTCAACACGATGGGCAATGGCGGCTGGTGCGGCGCTTGGCGGTGTTTGAATCCCAAGCTTTGCAGCGTTTGGCGCAAATGTATGGTTTTCAGACGGCCTTGAAAAATGAATGCGTTTCCAGCAATGATGAAATCTTGGCTTTGGCGCGCGAATCGGCGCAAAAAGCGCACAAAGCCTTGTGTGTGGCGCATTTTCAAAGCAAAGGGCGCGGACGGCAGGGGCGCAGTTGGCAGCACCGCTTAGGCGAATGCCTGATGTTCAGCTTCGGCTGGACATTTGATAAACCGCAGCACGAATTAAGCGCGTTGGCTTTGGTTGCAGCCTTGGCCTGTAATCGTGCGTTGGCGAAACTGGGTTTGAATACGCAAATCAAATGGCCGAATGATTTGGTGGTTGGGCGCGATAAGCTCGGCGGCATTTTGATTGAAACTGTACGCAACGGCGGCCAAACGGTGGCGGTGGTTGGCATCGGTGTGAATTTTGTGTTGCCCAAAGAAGTGGAAAACGCCGCTTCGGTACAGGCTTTGTTTCAGACGGCCTCACAACGTGGCGCAACCGTAAACCAATTAATGAGCGCATTGCTGGCTGAGTTAAACAGCGCGTTTGAAGCCTTTGCTAAAAGCGGTTTTGGTGCGATGTTGGGCGAATATCAGGCTGCCAACCGCGACCACAACCGTCCGGTGATGTTGTTGCAAGACGGTGTGGTGCTTCATGAGGGTACGGTATCAGGCGTGAATGAGCAGGGCGCGTTGCGTTTGGCGACTGCCGCAGGCGAGAAAACCATCGTCAGCGGCGAAATCAGTTTGCGCCCAAACGATAATCCCATACCGCAAATCATTGTGCGCAACGAGCGCTATTTGCTGCTTGACGGCGGCAACAGTCAGCTGAAATGGGCATGGGTAGAGAACGGTGCATTCAGCGAAGTGAGTCGAGCACCTTACCGCGATTTAAGCCGCCTGGGTGAAGAATGGCGCGAGCGTTCAGACGGCCTGGTGAAAGTAGTTGGCTGCGCCGTGTGTGGCGAAACCAAAAAAGCCTTGGTGGCGGAACAATTGTCCCAGCCGGTCGAATGGTTGCCGTCGATGGTGCAAGGTTTGGGCGTACGCAATCATTACCGCAATCCGGCGGAACATGGTTCCGACCGTTGGTTCAACGCCTTGGGCAGCCGCCGCTTCAGCCAAAATGCCTGCGTGGTGGTGAGTTGCGGTACCGCAGTGACCACCGATGCGCTGACCGATGATAACCACTATCTCGGTGGCACGATTATGCCCGGTTTTCATCTGATGAAAGAAGCGATGGCACTGAAAACCGCCAACCTGAATCGACCCATCGGCAAGGTATATCCGTTCCCGACGACCACGTCGAATGCTTTGGCCAGCGGCATGATGGACGCGGTATGTGGTGCGTTGATGATGATGCATGGCCGTCTGAAACAAAAAGTCGGCACGGAAAAGCAGGTTGACGTCATCATCACCGGTGGCGGGGCAGCCAAAGTGGTGCAGGCCCTGCCGGAAGCATTTGTTTTGGACAACACAGTCAAAATTGTAGATAATCTCGTCATTTACGGCTTACTCAACTGGATAGAACAAAAATGAAATGGTTATTCGCCGTGTTGGTTGCACTTAATATCATCGTATTCGGGGGAATGGTGGCGCACCGCATGACAGAAAAGCAGCCTGAAGCAGCCAATGCGCCGCTGGAAGGCGGAACACATGAATTGGCACGTCCGGCTTCTTTGGAGCCGCAATCTGCTGCGCCGTCTGAAAACAGCGCACCGGAGTGGATTAACGTGCCGGAAAACAACGCCGACATTCCGGAACCTGAATCGGAAGAAGCCATCGCCGCACGCAAACAAAAAGAGCGTGAAGAAAAGCTGGCTAAAGAGAAAAAAGCGCGCGAAGAAAAGGCCAAGCGAGAAAAAGAAGCGCAGCAAAAAGGTATGGATTTGCAGACGGGAACTCAGGCCAATATTGAGCAAGGCGATAACGCACCGCGTCAATGTGTTGCCACCG
The DNA here is from genome assembly GCF_002551535.2 of Neisseria sp. N95_16. Lineage (NCBI taxonomy): Bacteria > Pseudomonadati > Pseudomonadota > Betaproteobacteria > Neisseriales > Neisseriaceae > Neisseria > Neisseria sp. N95_16. The sequence goes on along the minus strand of NZ_PDBT02000088.1, from coordinate 3,128 downwards.
CCAGTGTTTCTATGGATGAAGACGATTACCACCGCATCAAAGGCCTGCTGACCCGTTGGCCGCATGCCGCCAGCCGCAGCGTGGAAAAACGTTCGGCTAAAAAAGGCGAAAATGCAGTGAACAAAACCTTCCGCGTGTTGTTGCCGTCTGACGGCGATGCCATGGCGCAGTTGGAAAACTTAAACAGCAAAGGCTTCACCGGCGTGGTGTACAACGGCGAAATCAGCATGGGCGTGACCCGCAGCCGCTCTTCGGCGCAAATCCTGATTTCACGCTTGGCCGGTGCCGGTTTCGGTGGCGCGCGTATTTTGGAGCAGGAGGAAAAAAGCAGCGCACCCGATGGCACTTTGAGCGTCTCGCGCATGACCGTGACCTTTATGGCTGTTGGCGAACGTGATGCGCAAGATATCCGCAATGTGGTGGGGCGCTACGGTAATTTGAATGTGCGTGCTTGTCGTTAATCATGATATTCGAGGCCGTCTGAAAAATGTATGTTTTCAGACGGCCTGAGACCTTTGCAAAATCCCTATCTTTGGCACATTTCTTCGTTGTGCGCTGCTCGAAAGCTTGCCTATCTTGATGATATGTCTTCGCTTTCTGCGCTACTACAACTTTGAACTGTACTCAAATCTAGGGTTTTGCAAAGGTCTCAGCCTTTTTATTTCAGACATTTATCAAACAGCAAACCCGTTGTCGAGACAACGGGTTTGCTGTTTTTCGGTTTTGAGTATCTGATAAAGGGAACAGTCAATATGTCGTATACGCACACTCCGATGAAGATGTCGGGCAATAGGGAGATTGGCCGACGAAGCAAAGTTTAAGGAAAAATTAAAAAGGGGTCATTCTGTTGTTTAATGGCTCGGTGCAGGACGCTGCCGAGTGAATTCATTATACGCTAATAATAACTATTATCAATAACAAAGTGAATTTATCGGGAAATTTTTTGATAAATAATTGAATTTGATAAAAATAAAATTTGCTCTCTCGGATATGCAAACACAAAAACCGGCATAGCAGCAAGCAATCAACATGCCCAAGCCTGTACAAATACCGTATAATTCCACACCACTCTTTTGATTACACTTTTTTGAAAAGGCCGTCTGAAAACAATGCAGCAAACCTATTCTCAAGTACAACGCGATTTGCTCGAAGCCAATCAACTCTCACCGGAATTATTGGCCAAAAGCCTGAGCCTGATTGGCGCGCATCATGTCGATTATGCCGATATCTACTGCCAGCGCACGGCCTATGAAAGCTGGCATTTGGAAGAAGGCATGGTGAAATCGGGCAGTTTTCAGATTGACCAAGGCGTCGGCGTGCGTGCCGTATCGGGCGACAAAACCGCTTTTGCCTATGCCGACAGCCTCAACATTGATTCGATTAACCGCTCCGCTCAAGCCGTGCGCGTGATTGGCACGGCGGGGCGCGAACAAAGCATTCAAGTACCTAGCGCGGTGTACGGCAAACCGGTGCATGCCGTGATTGACCCGATTGCCAGCTTGGATTCTGCTGCCAAAGTTGCCTTGTTAAACAAAGTCGAGGCCTTGGCCAAAGCCGCCGACCCGCGTATTGTACAAGTAATGGCCGGTTTGACCTGCGAACATGACATGATTTACCTCGCACGTTTGGATGGCAAATACGCCGCCGATATCCGCCCGATGGTGCGGCTGAATGTGAGCGTGATTGCCAAACAGGGCGACCGCCGCGAGCAGGGCAGTTCGGGCGGTGGCGGCCGTTATGATTTGGCTTATTTTGACGAACAATTGGTACAGAAATTTGTCGATTCCGCCGTGAAGCAAGCCCTAACCAATCTCGAATCGCGCCCTGCGCCTGCCGGTGAGATGACCGTGGTCTTGGGCAACGGCTGGCCGGGCGTATTGCTGCATGAAGCCGTGGGGCATGGTTTGGAAGGCGACTTCAACCGCAAAAAAACCAGCGTGTTTACCGGCCGCATCGGCGACCAAGTGGCTGCCAAAGGCGTGACTGTGGTCGATCAGGGCGACATCGCCGACCGCCGCGGCTCGCTCAATATCGACGACGAAGGCAACGAAACCCGCCGCACCGTGTTGATTGAAGACGGCATTTTGGTCGGCTACATGCAAGACGAAACCAACGCGCGCCTGATGGGCGTACCGGTGACCGGCAACGGCCGCCGCGAAAGCTACGCCTCCGCCCCTATGCCGCGCATGACCAACACTTTTATGGAAAACGGCGCCTACGACCCGCAAGAAATCATCGCTTCGGTGGATAAAGGCATTTACGCCGTCAACTTCGGCGGTGGCCAAGTCGACATCACCAGCGGCAAATTCGTGTTTTCCGCTTCAGAAGCATGGTGGATTGAAAATGGCAAACTGCAATATCCGGTCAAAGGCGCGACCATCATCGGCAGCGGCGCGGAAGTGTTGAAACACGTTTCCATGGCTGGCAACGACACCGCGCTCGACAGCGGCGTGGGCGTATGCGGCAAAGACGGCCAAAGCGTACCCGTCGGCGTAGGGCAACCGACCTTACGTATTGATGCGGGGCTGACCGTTGGGGGAAGTGAAATTTGAGTGATAGGCCGTCTGAAAGTAAATTTTCAGACGGCCTTTATATTTACCAAAAAATACATTTTCAGACGGCTGGTAACGGTTTTTCTGTTACGATGAAGACACGTTGTAAAAAATATGTTCATTCAAATAAGGAGAAAACCATGAGCACGAATACCCCAAACAACCAAGACAGCACTTTCGACGTCTCTTCTGCTGCCGAAATGGAAGCGCTGGAGCGTGAATTGGTGATTGAAGATTCGGTGGACAGCGTTGTGCGTTATGCCGAAGAGCCGTTGTCTGACGAAGAAATCGAAGCGCGCAAATTGGATGAAGAAGAGATTGTGCCGGATTCCGGTCCGATCGGCGGCTTGGAAACCAAAGTCGACGAGTAATCCAATGAATATACAGGCCGTCTGAAATTGTTTCAGACGGCCTTTTCTTTAGGCTTCGTGTTAAAATGCCGTCTGAATGAATAACCACTGAAGAAATAATAATGAAGGGGCTTAGGAAGCAAAAATATTAAATTGGGTTATTTCGAAGCATCTTCATTAATATTTTACCTAAATCTTCATGCCGGTGGTTAAACCTAAACTCCGT
>NZ_PDBT02000087.1:0-8514 GCF_002551535.2 Neisseria sp. N95_16 | reverse complement strand
CATGTAGCGTAACTCTTCAATCAGCTCTGCCTGAGTTTTTTCATGGTCGGGTTTGTCGACGATAAAGGGATTCTTGCGTTTGGTCTGCATAGTCTTCATAAGCGTAGCCTGTGGGTGTTGAAGTGCGGTTATACCGCCTTGGCAGTAGGCGGCAATCCAACGGCGCAGATGTGTGCGTGAGACGTTGAAATGGTCTGCGGTGCGCTGTTGGCTGTGCACTTGATGGTAATGGAGTACGGCTCGGTATTTGAAGTCTAGTGTATATTTGGACATAAGAAAACTGCACCTTTTTAAAGTTGGGGGAAAGTGTCCAACTTTTGGGGTGCAGTTCATACGGTTTCAGACGGCCTGTTTGTTTTTACATGATTACCAAATGCCATTAAAGCTTTTCTTCGCTTTCCAAAATGCCCATTTGGATGTTGGGGTTATCACCAATTCACCGCCGTTTTCGCCATCGGTTGCAATCGTCAGCTGTTTCAGGCGGCCTGATTGCAAGGCTTGCCATAAGGGCGCAAACCAGCGGTTTTCCCAACTTTGTAGGATTTCTTGATAGGCGAACACATCACCGGTTTGTTCGGTAACGACCAAATCATCCAAGAAAATCAGGCCGTCTGAAACGGATAAACCGGATTCTTTGGCCGCATTCAAATACACATCAAAATCATAAGGCGCATCGATGCGTTGGTGTGGGTAAAACTGCGCCCACGGGCTGTCGCTGGCGAGTAAACCCGTATGCGTGCTGCTGCCGTCAATATCTTGCCACAGCCACAAACCGTTGAGCGCAGGGGCTTGTTGGTTTTGGTGCTGCTGGTTGAGCGGATGATTATGCAGCCACATTTGTATTTCAGTTTGCTTGTTAAGCCATTGCACGGCATCGCGGCCTGCGGCTTGGTCGGTAGTGCCGATTTGTCCGCCGATGTCCCAGATTGGTGCGACCTGCCAATCGCTTTCAGACGGCATGGTGATGAGCCATAAGTCCGGCCGCAATGTATGAAACTGCCAGCCGTCTTCCCGATAAAAATCGCTTAATCCTTGGCAAAGCTGTTCGGCTTCTTCGGTTTGAATATGTAAATGCTCGCCGCTGATGATGCTGACTTGGTGCATACCCATTTGCTGCCACAACGGGCTGGCGAATGCCGCGGCTTGGTCGGCCGGAATATTCAGCATACGTTTCGCCTGTACCAATAAGCTGCCTTGCCACAGATGATGGCGGTAAAATTCAGACGGCGTTTGCGGTATTTTGTTCAGACGGCCGTATCGCAAGATTTGGTTAAATGCGTCAAGTTTGAGCGGCGGCGGTGTCTCATCGTTGCGACGGTTGAGCGCGGGAATGGCGAGCGTGAGTTTCATAAGGCTGGCGTTAAGCGAAAACGCTTATTTTACGCCATATTGAACTTGATTCAATGAAGTGTGGACTAATATTAGTTAAGGGCGTTTCAGACGGCCTTTTTGGCGCGTCGGGTGGTTTTGTGCTACAATAGGCGCGCGTAAAATTCAGCAAAATCAAGTGTCAATCTATCGCTTGGGTCGGATAATTCTGCCCTGAAAGTCGATTTATCTTAATCCGCCGCAAGTCGTTTCGGGCCGTTTGAAATCGGCGGATTAAGATAAATCAGATTTCAAAACATACAGCTTTAATAATAAATCATGCGGCTTCAACCGCGATAAAAATTAAGAAGGATTGGCGAGTGTCTGAACAAACGAAAAATTCTTTTTTCAGCCGGTTTTGGCGAAACAAGCCGGTGCGTTGGTCATTGTTGGGTATGTTGCTGCCGGTTTCTGGTGTGATGACGGCCTATGCGGTGACCGAGCCTATGCCCAAAGCGGGCGACTTTAAAGTTGAACGCGTATTGGAAGAATTACCGGCAGTTTATGTTGAAACCGGTAATTTTCAGTCCAGCTATTGGGCGCAAGAAGTGGTGCAGCAGGGCGATTCTCTGTCGGATGTTTTGACCCGCATGGGCGTGCCGCAAACCGACATCAAAGCCATCATGGCGAAAAATAATGCCACGCGTGACATGAAAAACCTGAAGGCCGATCAATCGGTCAATATCCGTGTGGATGCCACCGGCCAAGTGACCGATGTACAGTTTTTCATTGATGAAGAATTAGAGCGTAACTTGGTGGCCTTGGAAAAGGTCAACGGCAAATGGCAGGCTTCTAACGAAGAAATCGACATGAAAACCATGCCAACGTTGCGCTCGATTGCGATTCGCAGCTCGGCTATTGGCGATATGTTGCGTGCTGAAATTCCATCCGACGTTTATTTGCAGCTTCGTGAGATTTTTGCCGACACTGTTGACATGCAAACCTTAAAAGAGGGCGATGTGATCCGTTTGCTGTACAACAGCATGTATTTCCGCGGCCAACAAATGGGCGTAGGCGATATTTTGGCCGCTGAAATCGTGAAAAACGGCAAAACCTACCACGCTTACTACTACAGCCAAGGTAAAGATGACGAAGAGAGCGGCAGCTACTATGACCAAAACGGTAAATCGTTGCAGCAAAAAGAAGGTTTTAATATTCAGCCTGTTGAATATACACGCATTTCTTCGCCTTATGGCTACCGCGTGCATCCGGTTTTACACACCGTGCGTATGCATACCGGTATCGACTATGCTGCGCCAACCGGTACGCCGATTCGTGCTGCCGCAGATGGCATGATTACCTTTAAAGGTTGGAAAGGCGGCTATGGCCATACCGTGATGGTGGTGCATGCCAACGGCGTGGAAACATTGTACGGCCACATGAGCGCGTTTTCACAATTGACCGGCAGCGTGCGCGCCGGTGATATTATCGGCTATGTCGGCAGCAGCGGCCGCTCAACCGGCCCGCATTTGCACTATGAAGCACGTGTCAACGGCCAGCCGGTGAACCCGACAACCGTGGCCTTGCCGACCCCGAAACTGACGCCAAATAACATGAGCGCGTTCCGCAAACAGCAAAAAGCCGCCAATACCACATTGGCCGCCGTGCGCGGTTTGCCGGTTTCTGTGGCGCAATTGGATTAATGCCTCTGAAAGCAACAATCAAAAGCCCTGCATAAGCAGGGCTTTTTTGTGTTTATAGGAATATTCTTTATATTTTTCAGACGGCATTGGATTGTATTTTTGGCAGGCAACAGATGCGCGCCAGTCAAAAATCCGTTATAATTCATCTTTATCTCTTCGCGAAGCAAAGCGTTTCGCGAACGCAACAATTAGGCGGTTTTATCCCTGTAAATCACGTTTTTTCAGAAAGCGACTTGAACAAACGCTGCTTTTCATGGTATAAATCGCGTTTTACTATTTTAGAAGTTTGGAGACTAACCATGGCACGAGTTTGCAAAGTGACCGGTAAGCGCCCGATGTCTGGCAATAACGTATCACACGCCAACAACAAAACCAAACGTCGTTTTTTGCCTAACTTGCAATCACGTCGTTTCTGGGTAGAAAGTGAAAACCGCTGGGTTCGCTTGCGCGTTTCTAACGCTGCATTGCGCACCATCGATAAAGTAGGCATTGATGTCGTATTGGCTGATTTGCGTGCTCGCGGCGAAGCTTAATTAACGAACGCTTATAATTAAGGATTACTGCAATGCGCGATAAAATCAAATTGGAATCTAGTGCTGGTACTGGCCACTTTTACACCACTACCAAAAACAAACGCACTATGCCTGGCAAACTGGAAATCAAAAAATTTGACCCAGTAGCCCGTAAACACGTTATCTACAAAGAAACTAAATTGAAATAATTTACGTTGCTTGTAGAAATAAAAGCCCTTGTTCAAACAAGGGCTTTTTTATATGTGGTTTATCTGTGCAATTAAGGTGCTTGGTCTCACGTTCCAAACGTAAACCGCTCAAATTGTTTAGATATTGAGCGGTTTTTTAGCAAATTAAATTATATGTCCAACCAAGGTCAGGCGTAATGACCTGCCCCCAGAATACAAGGCTTATGTGCGCCGGTTGCGTGGTGTGGATTGCTTGGTATGCGGTTTATCCAGCAGGCCGCCAGCCAACCGAAGGCAGCCGCTTCGACCCATTGCGGATCGAGATTCAGCTTGGCGGTGCTGTGTAGGGCAATATTTTTACGGCGAGTTAAGGTTTCCAAAGCATCCATCAGGGCTTGGTTTTGCACGCCGCCGCCGCAAACATAAATGTTGCCGACATCAGGCGCTGCTTGGCGGATGGCGGTGAAAATGGTGCAGGCGGTGTATTGGAGCAGGGTTTGCAATACGTCTTCCGGCTGCTCGCCGCCTTTCAGACGGCCTCGTAGCCATTCCAGTGAAAACAATTCGCGACCGGTGCTTTTCGGATAAGGCTGGGAAAAATAAGGGTGGTTGAGCAGGGCGGTGAGTAATTCGGGCAATAATTTGCCCTGCGTTGCTTTTTCGCCGTTGCGGTCGTAAGGAAGCTGCCAGATATGTTGCATCCATGCGTCCATCAGCATATTGCCGGGGCCGGTATCGAAGCCGAATGCCGGTGCATCGGGCGGTAAAACGCTGATGTTGGAAATGCCGCCGATGTTCAGCACCACGCAGGTTTCTTCTTCATGGTAAAACAGCGCATGATGAAAGGCAGGTACCAATGGCGCGCCTTGTCCGCCGGCAGCCAAATCGCGGCTGCGGAAGTCACCAATGGTAAAAATGCCGGTGAGTTCGGCCAAGAGTGGCAAATTAGCCAATTGCACGCTGTAACCGTTTTCCGGTGCGTGGCGCACGGTTTGCCCGTGGCAGCCGATGGCGGTGATGTCTTCAGGTGTGAGATTTTGCTGGCGCAAGAGCTGGTTGACGGTATCGGCATACAGGCGGCTTAGGGTTTGCGAAAGCATAAAACTGCGGTGTAACTCGTTGCTGCCGGTATTTTGCAGCGCCAATAATTCTTGTCGCAGGCCGTCTGAAAAAGGGGTAAAGCTGTGATCGACGGCGGCTTGCCAGTTGGCGCCCTGCATGCGGATTAAAACGGCATCCGCACCGTCCATGCTGGTGCCGGACATGATGCCGATATAGTATTGGCTGCTCATGGGAATTCTATGGGAAAAACGGTTATTTTAACGCGATTTGGCCAAGTTGGCTGGTTCAATGGAAATTTAGCCGATAAAACGGAAATAAATCTGCAACAATTTCAGCAAAACGGTTACAATGCAAGCTTATGTTACAATATTGTAACCATACTGTAATACTAAACAGGCTCGCTTCAACTGTTTTAAAGGAATCCATCCATGGGTCAGGCTCAACCGAGTGCGAACTTAAAGCTGATTAATGCCTTATTTGCCGCTATGCTTGTGGGCATGGTCGGCTATTTTATTTATTGGGGTTTGGGTTACACCCATCACAACCATACCGCGCTGTTTCTTTTGGCAACTGTGTTCGGCGTGTTTATGGCGTTTAACGTCGGCGGTAATGACATTGCCAATTCGTTTGGTACCAGTGTTGGCTCCGGTACCTTAACCATTCCGCAAGCCTTGATTATTGCGGCGGTGTTTGAAGTCAGCGGTGCGGTGATTGCCGGCGGCCAAGTGACCGACACCATCCGCAAAGGCATTGTCGATTTGGGCGCGATGAGCCTCGAGCCTATGCAGTTTGTTTACATCATGATGTCGGCCTTGTTGGCAGCAGCATTGTGGCTATTGTTTGCTTCGCGCAAAGGCCTGCCGGTATCAACTACCCATGCGATTATCGGCGGTATTGTCGGCAGTTCGCTGTGTTTGGCGTTTATGTCGCATGTTGATGCCGGTGCCTTGATTAAATGGGGCAAACTGGGCGAAATCGCCATTTCTTGGGTACTCTCGCCGGTATTGGGCGGTTTGGTTTCTTATGTGGTATTCTCGCAAATCAAAAAATATGTGTTGGATTACAATGCTTGGGCAGACGAAACACTCAAAGCGATTAAGCAGGAAAAGAAAGCCTACAAAGAGCAATACCGCCTGTTTTTTGAAACCTTAGACGAAGCGGGTAAAGTGGACTACGCCACCAAAATTTCCCGCGATGCAGAAATTTACAACGATCCTGAATTTGATCCGGCCGAATTGCAATCCGATTATTACCGCGGCCTGTATGAAATCGACAACCGCAAAAACAGCGTTGATTCGTATAAAGCGCTGCATTCATGGGCACCGTTGATTGCTTCGGTCGGCGGTATGATCATATCGGCCATGCTGATTTTCAAAGGCTTGAAAAACCTGCATTTGGGCATGAGCAATGTCAACAGCTTCTTGACCATCTTTATGATTGGCGCAGCGATTTGGCTGGCGACGTTTGTGTTTGCCAAGAGTTTGAAGCGCAAAGATTTGGGCAAATCAACTTTCCAAATGTTTTCTTGGATGCAGGTGTTTACCGCCTGTGGTTTTGCCTTCAGTCACGGTGCCAACGATATTGCCAACGCCATTGGCCCATTTGCTGCGATTATGGATGTGTTGCGTACCGGTGACATCAACGCACAAAATCCCGTGCCGCCGATTGCAATGCTGACTTTCGGTATCGCCTTGATTGTTGGCTTGTGGTTTGTCGGTAAAGAAGTGATTAAAACCGTCGGCACCAGCTTGGCCGCCATGCATCCGGCTTCGGGCTTTGCTGCGGAATTGTCGGCCGCTTCAGTGGTGATGGCAGCTTCATTAATGGGTTTGCCGGTATCAAGTACGCATATTTTGGTTGGCGCGGTATTGGGCATCGGCTTAGTGAACCGCAATGCCAACTGGGCGCTGATGAAACCGATCGGCTTGGCTTGGGTGATTACCTTACCGGCTGCGGCTGCATTGTCGGTGGTGTGTTATCTGATTTTGCAAGCGGTGTTTTAAATAAAAAAATCAAAGGCCGTCTGAAAGGGAATGCTTTCAGACGGTCTTTTTGTATCAACTTATTTCAGACGGCTTGAGACCTTTGCAAAATCCCCATCTTTGGCACATTTCTTCGTTATGCGCTGCTCGAAAGCTTGCCTATCTTTGTGATATGTCTGCGCTTTCTGTGCTGCTCTCACTTCGAACTGTACTCAAATCTGGAGTTTTGCAAAGGTCTCGGCTTAATTTTTAAAATGTTGCCAAACCGGCCGACAGTTTTCCGGCAATTCGGGACAAGCGCCGAGTATGCCGCCGGAGAAATCGTTCAGGCGGTGAAAGTCGCTGCCTGAGCTGGCGAGTAAACCGTGGCGTTCGGCCAATAGGGCGTAGTTCAAACGGTCGTTTTTATTGCAATTGCCGCTGTGTACTTCTATGCCTGCGCCACCGAGCGATTTGAATTCGTCAAACAAATTGCGCTTGGCCGTGGCCGATAAATCATAACGCATCGGGTGTGCAATCACCGCCATACCGCCTGCGCCGTTGATGGCGGCCACGCATTCGCCCAAGTCCGCCCATTCGTGTTTGACCGAACACGGTTTGCCATCGCCCAAATATTTGCTGAACGCCTGCTGCTTGTTGCGCACATGGCCTTTGTTGATGAGAAACTCGGCGATGTGGGTGCGGCTGGCCATTTCCGGATTGGTTACTAAGGCCATTGCACCGTCAAACGCACCCTGTATGCCTTTTTTTGCCAATTTATCCGCAATCGCCTGCAAACGGTTCAGACGGCCTTGACGCACAGTAGCCAACAAGTTTTGCAGCGTTTTATTTTGCTCATCAAAATCCAAGCCGACGATGTGAATCGTGCGGCCGCGCCATGTCACCGATACTTCTACGCCGTTGATAAAACGCAGCCCCAACGCATTTGCTTCGGTACGCGCTTCAACCAAGCCGCCGGTGTGGTCGTGGTCGGTCAGTGACAGCATTGTGCAGCCGTTGGCATGGGCAAGGCGCACCACTTCGGTAGGCGTTAAGCGGCCGTCTGAAACGGTGGAATGGCAATGAAGGTCTATCATGGTGTGTGTGTAGGGGGAAAGAGAAAGGTTCAGACGGCCTATGATTAGGCCGTCTGAAAAAGAATCGGTTTATTTATCTTCTGATAAGTCTAAATTTTGCAGCTTTTTCTGCTGCGCATCGTAGCGTGCTTTTTCGTCCCAATAGATGGTTTGAATACACGCATCGCCGCAATCGCTGCCGCAGCATTCCCAGCTTTCTGGGCGTGCGGGTTCGTCGAGCAGCGGCTCGCCCAACAGTGCTTCGGCTTTAGTCTTCTGGGTCGTATCCATCGGCAATGTCCAATACCGCACCGTTAAACTCAATCACTTCGCCGCCGCGGATTTTAGCGGTTTTGCGGGTTTCCACTTCGCCGTTGCGCAACACCGCACCTTCGGCGATGAAGGCTTTCGCTTGGCCGCCGCTTTCGGCCAATCCGGCTAATTTGAGCAGGTCGCATAAGGCGATGTATTCGTTGTCTTCGAGATAGACGGTGGCTTCCATGTTGCTGATCCTAAATTGAATGCGTTTATTGTATCACAGGCCGTCTGAAAATTTTTCAGACGGCCTTACATTCGCATTTCAAGTGCAACGCTCAAATGCCATTGGCAAGGGCTGCTGAAAACAGATCACCCGGTGTCTCATAGTCCAATGTCTTTCTCGGTCGGCGGTTAAGGGCCTCCTCAACCGCTTTAATCTTTTTAGC
>NZ_PDBT02000086.1:0-8946 GCF_002551535.2 Neisseria sp. N95_16 | reverse complement strand
CCGCCGACCGAGAAAGACATTGGACTATGAGACACCGGGTGATCTGTTTTCAGCAGCCCTTGCCAATGGCATTTGAGCGTTGCACTTGAAATGCGAATGTAAGCCATACGCCAATCAGGCCAACCGCACGGGTGTGCCGTTTAACTGGCAGATGAGCGTGATTCGCAGCAACGAAATGAACGCATGGGCGATGCCGGGCGGAAAAATGGCAATGTATACCGGCATGGTCGAGTGCTTGAAGCTTACTGATGATGAAATTGCAGCTGTGGTCGGCCATGAAATGACCCATGCCTTATTGGAACACAGCAAAAAAGCCATCGGCGGCCAAGTGTTGACCGGCTTGGGCGGTTCGATTTTGGCAAGCGCCACTGGTGTTGATGGCAGTTTGATTGGTTTGGGTACGGATTTAGCGGCGACCAAACCGTTTTCACGCCGTCAGGAAAATGAAGCCGATGCAGGCGGTGTGCGCTTGATGGCGCAGGCCGGTTACAATCCGCAAGCGGCCATCAGCGTTTGGCAGAAAATGAATCAAGCGCAAAGCGGTACGTCGATTTCAGTATTGTCGACCCATCCGGCCAACGATGCGCGTATTAGCGCCATCCGTAAAATGTTGCCGGAAGTGATGCCGATTTACGAGCGCAGCAAACGTTGATTTGAGGATTAAATAGCAATAATGATGCCGTCTGAAACGAATAATCTGTTTCAGACGGCCTTTTATCATGAATCCGGCTGATGCCGTCTGAAGCCTTACATCTGAATCGAACCATCAACCGTAATGCTGATTTCTTCCGAACCTGGTGATGTGGTTTCTACTGTATCCGCCATCATGGCAGACGCTGGTGCGGCGGTACGGTACATTCTGCCTGCTGCCATGTTTTCTGATTGTACGCTGTTGCTGCCAATGTGGCCTAAGTTGATTTTGACGATTTTGTAATCGCGGTGGCCTAAGGTTTCAGCCAAGGTTTGGGCGCGTTGTTTGAAGCGGGTGATGGCGGACTTGCTCACTTCGTCAATCACCGATTCGCGTTTTTCTTTGGATACGCTGAAATGGGTGTATTGGACATGGGCATCGTTTTGGGTTTCGGCAATTAGGCGGTTGAGTGCGGCGAAATCTTTGCTTTCCACTTTGAAATCAGCGCGTTCTTCCCAACCGGTTTGGGTGCGTTTGCCGTTAGTGTATTGGTAACGCGGCGAAACATTGCGGCTGAGCAATTCGGTTTTGAAGGCGCTGTTTTTGGCTTGGCGGTTGAAACTGTTGAATTTTTTGATAAAAGCAGCATTCACTGCTTGTCGCTCTTTGCCTTCGGCGCGTACTTGAAAGCGGGCGGTCATGGTGTCGCGTGGTACTTCCATTACGGCGCTTTCGGAAAACTCAACGATGTTGTAGTGTAAAGGCTCGGCGGCTACAGGTAGGGCGGCGGCGAGTAATAAGGCAGTTAAGGCTGGGCGGAACATGGCTTTTCCTTTGGGTGATGTTATAAGGTAATAATATAGCATATTGTTATGCAAAATGGTGTAAGGCCGTCTGAAAGAATGTGTTTCAGACGGCCTTTATCATATTTTACGCGCTGGTTGGTTAGCCAAAGAAGCCCATTTTTACTTGAATCAGCTTTTCCAATTCGCGCAACACACGGCGGCGGGAAACGAAGAAAATCACATGGTCGCCTTCTTGCAGGATTTCATCGGTGTGGTGTCCCATAATCACTTCTTCACCGCGCACCAAGGCCGCAAAATGGCAGCCGGTCGGCCAGTCAACATCGCTGATTTTGCGGCCGACAATGGCGGAAGTATTTTCATCACCGTGCACAATCACTTCAATCGCTTCAGCCGTACCGCGGCGCAGCGGATGCACGGCCACTACGTCGCCGCGGCGGATGTGTGCCAGAATCGATCCGATGGTGGTTAAGTGTGGTGAAACCACAATATCGATTTTGTTGCCTTCCAATAAATCTACGTAGCTGGAGCGGTTGACAATGGCAATCACACGTTTGGCGCCGAGATTTTTGGCCAACAGGCTCGACATGATGTTGTTTTCATCATCATTGGTCAGCGCGCAATAAATATCGATTTCATCGATGTATTCTTCGTTAAGCAGCGATTCATCATTGGCCGAGCCGTGCAGCACCAAGGTATTGTCGAGATTTTCTGCCAACCATTCGGCACGGGTGGCGTTGTATTCGATGATTTTGATGTCGTATTTGTTTTCCAGCTTTTTGGCCAAGCGGTAACCGATGTTGCCGCCGCCGGCAATCATGATGCGGCGGCTGCGTTGCTCTTTCGGTCGCAATTCGCGGATGATGGCATCAATATTGTCGATGTTGGCGACAAAAAACACTTCATCGCCTTCGATAATCACGGTTTTTGATGACGGCACAATCAGGCGGTTGTTGCGGTAGATGGCACAGATTTGGCAGTCGATGCCTTCGGGCAGGTGGGCGTTGATGTCGGCGATTTCTTTGCCAACCAGCAAACCGCCTTGCCTCGCCTGCACAATGACCATCTGCACTTTATTGTCGGCAAAATTCAACACCTGCAACGCGCTGCTGTAGCTGAGCAGGCCGACCAATTGCTCGGTGACCAATTGCTCGGGGCTGATGGTTTCGGTGATGTCGAAGATGTTCAGGCTGTTGCTGTCCTCGCCTTCTTTATTGGGAAAACTGTATTCCAAATATTCACTCGAACGCACGCGCGCGATGCGGTTGGGCACATTGAAAATATCGGCAGCGATTTTACAGGCAACAATATTGGTTTCGTCGCTACGGGTCAGCGCGAGCAGCAAATCGGAATCGGCAGCGGCGGCGCGTTCCAATACGGAAGGCGATGCCCCGTTGCCGATGATGGTTTGCACATCAAGCTTGCTGCTGAGCAGATGCAGGGCTTTTTCATCGACATCGACAATGGTCACATCGTTGCTGGGCAGGGAAGCAAGGTTTTGGGCAACGGTCGAGCCGACTTGGCCGCTGCCGAGAATCAGGATTTTCACGGTGATTGAATTTGAGAGAAACAGAATGTGTTTATTGTATAACAAAGGCCGTCTGAAAACGAAGTTTTCAGACGGCCTGAGACCTTTACAAAACCCTAGATTTGAGTACAGTTCAAAGTTGTAGCAGCGCAGAAAGCGCAGACATATCATCAAGATAGGCAAGCTTTCGAGCAGCGCACAACGAAGAAATGTGCCAAAGATAGGGATTTTGCAAAGGTCTCGGGCCTTTGTTGATTTTAGGTCAGTTTACCGGAGTGATTACCAGGTGCCGAAAATCAGCAATTCCAACACGCTCATGATAAAGCCTGCTTTCCACCATTCTTGCATGGTAACGAAATTGGAGCCGTAAATCACCGGTGATGAGCCTGAAGCGTAGTGGGTAAGCGACATCATGATGCCGGTCGATGCGGCCATCACCAAGGCAAACAGCATAGGTGGCGCGCCCAAGGCCAAACCTGCGCCGTAGAATGCGCCGAACATGGCGGTAACGTGAGCGGTGCCGCTGGCGAACATATAATGTGAATACACATAAGCCGCCACAAATAAGGCACAACCGCCGACCCAATCCAAGCCCATGCTAGAAATACCGGCTTGCAGGTAGTCAGACAACCAGCCGATTAAGCCCAGTTTGTTTAAGAAGTTGGCCATCATCACCAAGGCGGCAAACCAAACGATGGTATCCCATGCGCCTTTTTCTTTCAGCGCGTCTTCCCAAGTCAATACGCCGGTGAGCAGACATAATGAAAAGCCTAAGAAAGTGGTGGCCGTAGCGTCGATTTTTACGCCAAACAGCATTTCCGGCACACCTGCCCACAACACCAGCAGCAACAGGAAAATACCCAGCATGATTTTTTCGTTGCGCTGCATAGGGCCCATTTTGTGTAATTCTTCTTTGGCCAATGCGGTGGCGTTCGGCGCTTGCTTGATTTCAGGCGGATACAGGAAATACAGCACAATCGGCATAATCAGCAAGGCAACCAAGCCCGGCACGACCATGGCCATAAACCAAGTGCCTCAAGTCAGGTGGATGTCGGAATTGGTGGCTTTGGCAACCAGCTCGACCACCAAAGGGTTAGGCGCGGTGGCAGTGATGAAGATACAGTAGGTGATGATGTTGGCGTGGTAGTTGACCAAGGCCAGATACTTACCGATTTTGCCTTCTGTACCGTTTTCCGGATTGGAATCAAAGCTCAAGGCAATGGATTTCATAATCGGGTGCACAATCGCGCCACCGCGGGCGGTGTTACTTGGGGTAACCGGTGCGATAAACAAATCGGCAATCGCCAAGCTGTAGCCCACGCCCAAGGTGCGTTTGCCGAATCATGAAATCAACAGATAACCGATGCGTGCGCCTAAGCCGGTTTTCAACAGGCCGCGTGAAATCATGATGGCGACACCAATCATCCAAATCAGCGAGTTGTTCAAGCTGCTCAAGGCATCTTTCATGGCTTGGCCGGCCGGATTTTTCACCGGTTCGCCGTCCACCAATTCAGGTACGGTTACGCCGGTGAGCGCCACCAAAGTAATCGCCAACATCGCCATCGCACCAATCGGCATGGCTTTGCCGATGATGCCCGCGATGATGCCGACAAACAATGCCAACAAATGCCACGCTTGCGGTGACACACCTTCCGGCACCGGAATGCCGAACCAAATCAGCAGCGTCAGCGCCAGCGCGACCGCCGCAGGGATAGGTTTAAAACCCATGTTTCATCTCCAATCAGAAGTATCGTCAAAACTGTTTTCAGACGGCCTTTTTCATCAGGCCGTCTGAAAGATTAAAAGAATGTGCAGTTTGATGTTTTTCTTATGTTTTTCAGACGGCCTTGAAAGAAACTAGGCAGCCTGTTTTGGTGTGGTTTTTATGTTTGGTAGCGATTCAGGCGGCATCATAGAGCAAAACTTTGAGGCCGTCTGAAATCTTAGTCAACACTAAAAGGATTGATGACATACATCAATTTTCAGACGGTCTTTTAAGCAATAAAGGTTTCAAGGCCGTCTGAAAGCTAGGTTTATTCGTGTTCGCTCGGCGCCAAACCGTATTCTTCCGGAAAGGTACGCAATGAGCTTTGCAACACGGTGACTGCGCCGTCAATCAAGCCGCAGCGGCCGCTTCTTGGCAGCAGTTGACACAGGCTTTGCAAAGCGCGCAAGTCGTCGGCGGTGCCGATGCCGGTGTCCACACGGTTGAGCAGGCGAGACAATTGGAAGGTGCCGCCTTTGCACGGCGGGCATTGGCCGCAAGAGTTGGCCGCGAAAAATTCCACGTATTCCGACACCTTACGCACCACGCTGGTGCCTTCCGAAATCACAATCATCGCACCGGTGCCGAGGCTGGATTTGCGTTCGCGCACGGACACGAAATCCAGCGGCACATCCAAATCTTTGGCCGTCAGCAAGGTGTTTGACGGGCCGCCGGTAAACACGGCTTTGAAAGTGCGGCCTTCGAGCATACCGCCGCCGTATTCAAAAATCAGCGTGTAAAGCGTGGTGCCCATCGGTAATTCGTATAAGCCCGGGTTCAACACGTCGCCCGATAAGGAATACAACTTGGTGCCGACAGCATCGCCCAAGCCCAAGCTGCGGTACCATTCTGCACCTTTTGCCAAAATCTGCGGGATATTGGCGAAAGTTTCGGTGTTGTTAATCAGCGTTGGTTCGCCGTTGACACCGCTTTCGGCAGGAAATGGCGGCTTGCGGCGCGGGAATGGGAAACCGCCTTCCAGCCATGAAATCACCGCGGTTTCTTCACCGCCGATGTAACGGCCGGATGTTTCCACCAGCTGCAAATCCAAAGGTTTGCCCAGATAGTTTTCAATGCGGATAAACAGATCGCTTTGTTTCCATTGCTCAATCGCCGGAATCAAGGAAGCAATCGATTCGGTTTGGTGCGGGTTCACATACAGCACCGCTTTGTTGGCGCGGCAGGCAACCGCCGCAATCAACACGCCTTCGATTACTTGGTGTGGGGTTTGCGCCAGTAAGACGCGGTCTTTAAATGTGCCCGGTTCGTCTTCATTGGCATTGCATACGATGTATTTGTCGCCGTTTTTGCTTTGTGCAGTCACCGCTGCTTCCCATTTGCGCCAAGTCGGAAAACCCGCGCCGCTCATGCCGCACAAGTTGGCTTCTTGCAGTTTGGACACAATGTTTTGCGGGTCGGCCAATGCCGCCAGCAAGCCTTCGCCACCGCCGACATTGCGCCAAGCGGCTAAATCCGCGCCCACTCGGTGGGCAGGGTGTAATAAGTTTTGGTTGGCCTGATTCATGATTGCACCTCCTGCAAGCCTGCGTGTTCGCGTAAATCGAATGTGCCGTAATCCGGATACAATACCGGCGCTTTGACATCGCTGGTCAAACCGGCGCGGGTCATTTCACGTTGCAAATCATGCACATGATCGACACCGCCGCGCACTTTTTTCAATGGTAAGCCGCAGTTGGCTGCTGCCACACCGGCACGTCGGCCGAAGCTGATGATGTCAAGCAGGGCATTGCCCATCAGGCGGTTGCGGCCGTGAATGCCGCCGGTCACTTCTCCTGCCGCGTATAAACCCGGTACGGTGGTTGAGCCGTCGCTGTTGATTTCCATGCCGCCGTTTTGGTAGTGCAGCGTCGGATGAATCATCATCGGTTCGACTTTCGGATTCACGCCGCATTTGTGGGCAACGTGGCCTAAAGTCACCAAGCGGTTCAACACTTCGGGATCGTTTTCAATCAGGCGCGGGGTATCCAAGAACACGCCGACTTGACCGTCGCGCACCACGCCGCGACCTTCGGCCACTTCGCGCAAAATCGCGGCAGCCACTACGTCACGCGGTTGCAGTTCATCCACAAAACGCTCGCCCAAACCATTCACCAATTTGGTGCCGGCCGAACGCACGGCTTCCGAAATCAACGCGCCGGCCAAATGCGGCGGATGCGCCACGCCGGTTGGGTGGTATTGGAAGGAATCGACATCGCGCAATTTCACGCCAATGCGGTAGGCCATCACCAAACCATCGGCGGTGGCGCCGTAGTGATTCGATGTGGCAAAACCCTGCAAATGCAGACGGCCTGAGCCGCCGGTTGCCAATACCACAGATTTGGCGTGTACCAACAGCAGGCTGCGTTTTTCCAAATCGTACAAAATCGCACCGACACAGCGGCCGTGTTCGTCAGACAATAATTCAATGGCCGGATGGCGGTTGAGCTGGGTGATGTTTTCGTCGAGCTCCACCGCTTCACGCAACACGCGCATCATTTCCAAGCCGGTAAAGTCGCGGTAGTGCAGAATGCGTGGCACGGTGGTGCCGCCGGCGCGTTTGCGGCTCAAATGGCCGTTGCTGTCGGCGCCTTGCGCCAAATCGAAGGTCATACCTAAGCCAATCAGCCAACGGATGGCCGATGGCGCATCGGTGACCATTTGCGCGACCAAGGCTTTTTTCGCTGCGTTGTGGCCGCCTTTGATGGTGTCGTCAAAGTGTTGCTGCAGGCTGTCTTCCGCGCCGACGGCTGCTTGGATGCCGCCTTCGGCCATTACAGTGTTGCTGTCGCCGATACGCAGTTTGTTCGCCATCATCACGCGGGCACCGGTCTCGCTGGCCGACAACGCCGCCGCCGCCCCCGCACCGCCGCCACCAATCACCAATACATCAGTGTGAACGTGTTCGGCACGCGATAAATCGTAATCGTCAATCAAGGGCTGGCTGATTAAGAGTTTGGCCAAATCAGGGTGACAATAGTCGCCGGCATTCGGGCCAATCGGCAGCTTCACGCGCGCGCTCGGTTGGTAATCGGAGTGGTAGCGGCTTAATAATTCGTCTTTCGGCGGCAAATCGGTGCGCATTTCCAATGATGATGCACGCAGATTGGCCAGTGCGGTTTCGTAATCAATACCGGTTACTTGCTTTTCCATTTCAGACGGCCTCCTCTTCAAATTCCACGCGCATTTTGCCGCTGTCGATTTCGCGCAGACGGCGCATTAAATCTACCGGACGTAATGTACGCGCGGCTTTCATACGGCGGGCAAACAAGCCCAAGTGGTTGGGGCGGATATGCTCAGGGCAGGCCAGCGTGCATAAATTACACATCACGCATTGGTCGAAGGTATCAGCTGCCGCACCAAAATCGCCCAAGACTACTTGCGCCACACCGTTTTCAACTTGCAAGCCTTTCGGGCAGGCGCGGTTGCAGCCGCCACAGTGACGGCAGTTTTGCGCTTCGGGGAAAGATTTGGCGGTGTCGTCGAGTCAGTTCCAGCCGTCGCCGATTTCTTTGATGTCGTAATATTGAATATGCTCGGGGATAAAGTAATCAATAAAGCTCACCTGCA
Organism: Neisseria sp. N95_16; assembly: GCF_002551535.2. Classification (NCBI taxonomy): domain Bacteria; kingdom Pseudomonadati; phylum Pseudomonadota; class Betaproteobacteria; order Neisseriales; family Neisseriaceae; genus Neisseria; species Neisseria sp. N95_16. Next base: position 652 of record NZ_PDBT02000086.1, on the reverse strand, counting down.
TACCGGCTTCGACTTTGGTTTCGCAGGCAAGGGCGGTGGTGATATCGCGTCCGCCTTCTTTGCGCACCATGCAGCGGCATGAGCCGCACACGCCTTGACCCATACAACCGACGTTGGCGGTAATCGCGCTGCCGGCACGGGCATAGGCCTGAATAATGGACGAGTCGGGCGAAGCGTGTACTTCGTGGCCGTCGATGGTGAGGGTAATCAAATCACTCATGGGTTGTGTCCTGTTGAAAAGAAAAAAAGTAATGGTGGTGTGTTGCTTTGTATTTTTATTACGTGGCTTTGATTTTTAAAACCTGAGTAAACTTGTCAGGCATTTTTCGTTATAAATCAAGGCTTATTTGATGGAATAAGTGTAGGAGAAATTAAGGTAAATTTGATGGTAGGGGGGGATGACGAGGCCGTCTGAAGGATTGTGAACAAAAAAAACGTGATTTTAGGCCGTCTGAATACTAAAAAACTGATTATCAAAGAAAAATAATTTCATAATAAATGGACATTGAAGTAAACTAGGATTATGTTTAAGAATAAATATCATTATTTATAAGGGGCTTAGGAAGCAAAAATATTAAATTGGGTTATTTCGAAGCATCTTCATTAATATTTTACCTAAATCTTCATGCCGGTGGTTAAACCTAAACTCCGT
>NZ_PDBT02000085.1:0-8987 GCF_002551535.2 Neisseria sp. N95_16 | reverse complement strand
CTGCCGTCCATACCATTCTTGGGAAAAAGGCTTGGTGGAGAATACCAACGGGCTGATCAGACAATACTTCCCAAAGGGGACGGATTTTAGGAAACTGGGGGCTAAAAAGATTAAAGCGGTTGAGGAGGCCCTTAACCGCCGACCGAGAAAGACATTGGACTATGAGACACCGGGTGATCTGTTTCCAGCAGCCCTTGCCAATGGCATTTGAGCGTTGCACTTGAAATGCGAATGTAAGGGCCTAAAGATGCCTTCAAACGTTTAGCCACGAATCACTTTACGCACATGCGGAATGGCGTGTAGCTTGTGGATGATTTGGTTGACCTGAGCCAAATCTTTGGCCTTGATGATGAAGCCAAATTCGACAAAGCCTTCGCTGCCGGCTCGGTTGGACGACGGGGTGTTGACCGATTCGATGTCGGCACCAGAGCTGGAAATGGCTTGCGCCATTTGCGCCAGCAGACCGTGGGTGTCTTCCGATTGGATGTTGAGGCTGAGACGGTAGCTTTGATTGTTGAGACTGTCCCAATCGGCATCGAGTTGCTGCTCGGGGTCGGATTTGAGCAACACGCTACAGGTATCGCGGTGGATAATCATGCCTTTGCCTTGCACCAATAGGGCGCGGACGGCATCGCCTGCGACAGGATGGCAGCATTCAGCCAAATGCACGCGACCGGTTTCTTGGCCATTGACTTTGATCGGGCTGAGTTTGACTTCGCTGCCGAAGTGTTGGCCGGCGAGCTCGGCAATGTGCATGGCCACAGAAACAGGCTGGGTATTGCCCATGCCGACGTTGTATAACACTTCTTCAAACGAGGTTTTTTTGTCGCTCAAATCGTTTAAATATTTTTCTTTGAGGTCGTCTGAAATCAATACATCTTTCGGCAACAGGCTCGACAGGGCTTTTTGCAGCAGGTTTTCACCTAATACAATCGCATCATGGCGATTCATGGTTTTAATGTATTGGCGGATGGCGCTGCGGGCGCGGCTGGACATGGCGAAATTGAGCCATGCCGGATTCGGTTTGGCATGTTCGGACGTGATGATTTCGACCGAATCACCGGTTTTCAGCTTGGTGCGCAAAGGCATCATGGTGTTGTTGATGCGCGCGGCCACGGTTTTGTGACCGATGTCGGTGTGCACGGCATAAGCGAAGTCAATCGGGGTTGAACCTTTCGGCAGGGTCAGGATTCTGCCTTTCGGGGTCAGGATATAGACTTCGTTCGGGAATAGGTCAACTTTGACGTGTTCCAAAAATTCAATCGCATTGGCGCTGCTGGCCTGTAAATCGAGAATGCTTTTCAGCCATTGATTGGTGTACAACATGGCTTGGTCGATGGTGTTTTCGCCCGATTTGTAGATCCAGTGGCCGGCCACGCCGCCTTCGGCGACGGCATCCATTTCGTGGGTGCGGATTTGCACTTCAATCGGCAAGCCGTAAGGGCCGACCAGCGTGGTGTGCAGGCTTTGATAGCCATTGCTTTTTGGGATGGCGATGTAGTCTTTGAAACGGCCGGGTTTGGGTTTGTAGAGATTGTGCAACGCACCCAATGCAGCGTAACAAGCCGGTACGCTGTTGACGATGACGCGGAAGGCGTAAATGTCCATCACATCGGCAAAGCGAAGTTTCTTTTGCAGCATTTTTTGGTGAATGCTGTAAAGGTTTTTCTCGCGGCCTTTGATTTTGGCTTCAATGTTGGCATCAACCAAGCGGTGGCCGAATGCGCGCAATACTTTACCGACTACATCACGGCGGTTTTTACGGCTGTTGTCCATCGCTTTTTGCAGCGTTTCATAGCGCTTTGGATGCAGGTTTTGGAACGATAAATCTTGCAATTCCTGATAGGCATTGTTTAAGCCGATGCGGTTGGCGATTTGGGCGTAGATGTCGAGCGTTTCTCTGGCGATGCGGCGGCGTTTTTCTGGGCGCATCGAGCCGAGTGTGCGCATATTGTGCAGGCGGTCGGAAAGCTTGATGATGATGACGCGCACGTCTTTGGTCATGGCGAGAATCAGCTTGCGGAAGCTCTCGGCCTGATGTTCTTCATGGTCTTCGAATTTGAGTTTTTCCAGCTTGGATAAGCCATCTACCATTTCGGCGATGGTGTCGCCGAATTCCGCTGCCATTTCGACTTTGGATACGCCGGTATCTTCCAAAACATCGTGCATCACACCGGCACACAAGCCTTGCACGTCCATGTGCCAAACGGCCAATTGGGTGGCCACGGCAATCGGATGGGTGATGTAAGGTTCGCCGCTTTTGCGGGTTTGACCGTCGTGGGCGTGAAAAGCGTAGGCTACGGCTTTTTCGAGCTGTGCCTGTTCTTTTTTGCTGAGATAAGATGCCGTTTTAAAGAGTAAGTCTCGGGCTTCGGCTGTCAGCGCATCGTAGGGAGCGGTAGGTAGGGGTGCGGGCATGTTCAGACGGCCTCTCTCGGGTTGGATAACTAGATGGTGGGGACGTTATCAGTTGATTCAAGAAGCGGTAAATATTATCGGCAGGCAGATGCGTAATCAAACGCATGGCTTGCCATATTGTTATGTCAAAGTTAAGTGGGCAAACAACCGCGCATAAGGGCGCGGTTGAATGGTTGCATAAGCCTTAGCGGCAGCGCATGTATTATTTATTGCGAGACAGCAATTCAACGCCGATTTGGCCGGCGGCTACTTCGCGCAATGCAGTCACGGTCGGTTTGTTATTGCGGATGTCGTCAACCAAAGGTTGGTTGCCGTTTTCCAATTGGCGCGCGCGGCGGGCGGCAACTAAGGTCAAATCGAAGTGGTTAGGGATTTTTGGGGTGCAGTCTTCGGTGGTGATACGAGCCATATTGCTTGCTTTCTTTCAAAAAAATAAATCGGATAGCGTATTTTCGCTGTTTTTTAAGAATTTTCCAACAGATTTGTGAGAAAACCTTGCTGGGCAGATTTTTTCAGACGGCCTGACTTAATAATATGCAGTAAATCGGCTTCGGCAACATCTAGGTCTTCATTGACGACAATATAATCAAAATCAGAGGCTTGTTCGATTTCATGGCGCGCTTCGGCCAAGCGGGTGGCGATGACTTCTTCGCTGTCGGTAGCGCGGCCTTTCAGACGGCCTGCCAAGATGTCAAACGACGGTGGCAGGATAAAAATACCGATAGATTCCGGCAGCGCACGGCGCACTTGTTCGGCTCCTTGCACATCGATTTCCAAAATCACATCAAAGCCTTGCTCGCTCAATTGGTTGACCGCAGCGATGCTGGTGCCGTAGTAATTGCCGAACACATTGGCGTGTTCCAAAAAGGCTTTTTGTGCGATTAAAGATTCAAATTCTTCTTTGGGAACAAAATGATAATGTACGCCATGCTGCTCGCCTTCGCGTGGCTGGCGGGTGGTGTGGGAAACCGATACGCGTAAATCGCTGTTGTTTTTCAACAGGCGTGAAACTAAGGTGGTTTTACCTGTGCCTGAAGCGGCGGAGATGATGAAAATATTGCCTTTTTTATTGTGTTGCATGATGTTTTGCCATGGGATATTTTCAAGAAATTATAACACAATGCCTGCCGGATTTGGTTGTTCAGACGGCCTCAACATCGACAGCATAAATTTGTTACAATATGATGTTAAAAATATTCAATCTTGGAAGATTAAGCATGTTGATTCATCCTGACGTGATGGGCGTTGATGCCTTGGCGGAAAAAATCCGCAAAATTGAAAACTGGCCACAAAAAGGCATTTTATTTCATGATATTACGCCGGTTTTGCAAAGTGCGGAGTATTTCCGTTTGCTGGTAGATTTATTGGTTTACCGCTATATGGGGCAGAAGATCGACGTAGTGGCCGGCTTGGATGCACGCGGTTTCATCATCGGTGCGGCTTTGGCCTATCAATTGAATGTGGGTTTTGTGCCGATTCGCAAAAAAGGCAAATTACCGTTTGATACCGTATCGCAAAGCTATGCCTTGGAATACGGCGAAGCCACGGTGGAAATTCACGCTGATGCGATTAAATCCGGCGCACGCGTGTTGCTGGTGGATGATTTGGTGGCAACCGGTGGCACCATGTTGGCGGGTGTGGAATTGATTCGCAAGCTTGGCGGCGAGGTGATTGAAGCGGCGGCGATTTTGGAATTTACCGATTTAACCGGCGGTAAGAAAATCCGCGATGCCGGTGTGCCGCTGTTTACATTGTGTCAAAACGAAGGCTGCATGTAATCGATATCAACCAGCAAAAGGCCGTCTGAAAAAGCGTATGGCTGTTCAGACGGCCTTGCTATTGTGGTATTCAGGCCGGCAAAAAATGTAAATATCAGTTTGCAATTCGGATATTTGGCATAAATCATTTAGAATGCTGCAACCATATCGATAATAAATCATATATTAGGACCTGATGAAGAAGGACGACATGAATTTGCAACGCACCTTTACCCTGTCGCTGAGCGTAATGGCATTGGCTGTGTTGGCTGCCTGCGCTTCGCAAAGCAGTAAACCGACTGTGACCCGCGAATCACGTGTAGAAAGCCAATCGCCGGCATCGATTCCGTCACGCCGTGCCGACAGCCAATCGAAAATTTTATCCGATTTCAGCCAATATGAAAGCTCATTGAACGCCGCCAAGCGCGGTGATGATGCTTGGGCGCAGCAATATTTGGCGCAAGCAGGTAACAGCGCCATGGCGGAAACCGTGCGCAATGAGTGGCTGAAAAGTTTGGGTTCACGCGGCCAATGGTCGGTGTTTCAACAAGAATACAAAAAATTAGAAGCGGCCGGTCGTGCGCAAGAAGTGGAATGTTATGCCGATTTGAGCAGCGGCAATTATGCCAAAGCCGCTGATTTGGTGCGTGAAACCGCACGTTTGCCACAAGGCTGTACCCGTTTGGTCGAAGCAGCGGCGGCTTCAGGCCGTCTGAAAGTCGATGATGCATGGCGTCGTGTCCGCGGCTTGTTGAGCAACAATCAAATCACCGATGCGCGTAATTTGGCTGCATCATTGGGCAGCCCGTTTGATACGGGTGCGCAAGGTTCGCAAGAATACCGTTTGCTGTCGGTAATCGGAAAAGAAGCGCGTAAATCGCCTTCTGCTGCTGCCAGCTTATCGGCCATGGAAGGCAGCTTGAGCCGCGCGCAAAGCAGCTTTGCTTGGGGCGTGTTGGGGCAACATCAGGCTTACAGCCAAAATATGTCAACCGCTTTGAGCTACTACGGCCGCGTTGCTGACCGCAAACAATTGACCGATGAACAATTGGAATGGTATGCCCGCGCCGCATTGCGTTTGCAGCGTTGGAGCGAATTGGCGAGCGTGATTCAAGACATGCCGACCAAGCTGCAGCAATCGCCGACTTGGCAATATTGGTTGGCACGCAGCTATGCCGCACAAGGCAACAGCTCACGCGCCAAATCATTGTATGAACAAGCCGCTGCTTCCGGCCGCAATTTCCACGCCGTGTTGGCAACCGAAGAACTCGGCCGCCGCATCAACACCAAAAACAATGTCGGTAATGCCAGCCGCAGCGATGTCAGCCGTATGGCGAAAGACGGTGCCATCAACCGTGCTTTGACTTTGTTTAAAACCAGCCAAGCCAACGGCGACAGCAAAATGCGCCGTCAGGCACAGGCGGAATGGCGCTATGCCACACGCGGTTTCAACGAAGACAATCTGCTTACCGCCGCCCAAGTGGCTTATGACAACCAGTTTTACGACATGGCCATCAACACCGCCGACCGCACCGATAATAAGCTGAATTACAATTTGCGCTATTTGTCGCCATTTAAAGATACCACCGTGCGTTACGCCAACCAAGTGGGCGTTGATCCGGCTTGGGTGTATGGCTTGATCCGCCAAGAAAGTCGTTTTGTAATGGGCGCGCAATCGCATGTCGGTGCACAAGGTTTGATGCAGGTAATGCCGGCCACCGCCCGCGAAATCGCCGGTAAAATCGGCATGAGCAGCAGCGAACTCTACACCATGGACGGCAACATCCGCATGGGTACATGGTATATGGCCGATGCCCGTCGCCGTTTGCAGAATAACGAAGTATTGGCAACCGCCGGTTACAACGCCGGCCCGAGCCGCGCACGCAGATGGCAGGCTTCAACGCCATTGGAAGGCGCGATTTACGCCGAAACCATTCCGTTTACCGAAACGCGCGATTATGTGAAAAAAGTGATGACCAATGCGACTTACTATGCGTCATTGTTTAATGAGCCGCAAACTTCACTGAAACGCCGTATGGGCACGATTCCTGCACGTTATTAATGCTGTAGATTCAGTATGAACAAAGGCCGTCTGAAACATTCAGACGGCCTTTGTGTTATTTATCGGCTTCGGAAATTAAATTATGTTGTATGGCATAAACAGCGGCTTGCACGCGGCTGCTCAAATTGAGTTTTTTCAAGATGCTTTGTACATAAGCTTTAATAGTCGATTCGGCCAAATTTAACTGTCTGGCAATGACTTTATTACTGTGGCCGATGGCGAGATATTTTAGGGTTTCCAATTCGCGCGGGGTCAATGATTTAAGTGCATTGGGCGTGTTTTCCTGCGCCGGATTGATGAGTGACTGCACCAAATGTGCGGTCATTTCAGGGGAAAACACGCTGTCGCCGTTGGCGGCTTTGACGATGGCGTTGATGAGAAAATCAGCATCGATGTTTTTCAGCAAAAAGCCTTGTGCGCCCAGTTTCATACATTCGATTAAATCATCGCTGTCTTCCGATACAGTAAGCATTACCACCTTTTGCGACGGATTGCTGCTGAGAATCTGGCCGAGCGCTTCGCGGCCGTTCATCACCGGCATATCTAAATCTAACAACACCACATCGGGGTGAACTTGTTCAACCAGTTTTACGCCGCTCAAACCATCTTCGGCTTCACCGATTATTTCAAAATCCGCTTCGCCCAACACGGATTTGATGCCGCGTCGAAACAGCGTGTGATCGTCAATCAAAACAATGCTTGTACTCATTCTAAAATTCTTTCTTTTTTTGGTAGTAGCAGTGAAATTTTTGTATGGCCGGGTTGAGAGCTTACATTTAAATCGGCGTGAATGCGTTGCGCGCGCTCAAACATAATATTCAGCCCGACGTGGCCGTTTTCGGCAAAATCATTTAAATCGGCGGTATCAAAACCACAGCCGTTGTCTTCAATTTTCATTTCAAAATCGTCTTGATTATGAAACGAAACGTGTACCCGCGTTGCCTGTGCATGTTTACGGATATTCGACAGGCTTTCTTGCAAAATGAAGATAAACTGCAATTGCTGCTCGGAGGTCAACAGCGGGCCGTTGTCCTGCCAGTCGGTAACGGTGTCTATTTGTGTTTGCTGTCGGAAGCGGGCAATCAAACGTTCAACCGCATCGTTGAATTCATTATGGGTGATCTTGGTGCGGAAGTTTAATAATAATTCGCGCACATCCTCATAGCATTCCTGCACGCCTTCTTTGATGAATTGCAGTTTTTCATTGACCTTGGCATCTTGGTTTAAACCAGATTTTTCCAAAGCTTTGTCGAGCATTTGGATTTGCAGGTTTAAAAAGGTCAGGGTTTGGGCGATGCTGTCGTGCAGCCCTTGTGCAATCAGATTGCGCTCTTGCAAGACGGCCAATTGGCGGTTTTCAATGCCCAAGCGTAAATTGCTCACGGTGATGCCCAATTGTTGGCACAGCGATTCGAGCAAATGATCGTCGCCGTTGTCTGCGCCGGCATGATTGAAATACAGCGTCATCATGCCCAAATCCACACCGTTGCTGCTGATTTTGAACACGCGCAAAAAGTGAAAACCCGATTGGCTGCACAAGGGCTCGGTCAATTGGTGGTTTTTAGGCGGTGTTTTGTAGAAGTTGACGGTTTGGTGGCCGGGTTGGTTGACCGCTTCGCCGCAGGTGCATTCTTCCAATTTGCGGCAGGCTTCGGCGGTTTGCAGGTTTTCGGGCAAGCCGGAATGCGCAATCAAATCCATGCGTTTGCGTTGGAAATCAATTAAGCGGATGCTGCCTGCTTGAGCCGGAACCATGTCCATAATTTTATTGAGAAACCCTTCAGCAGCTTCGGCCACGGTGGGGGCTTGGCTCAATAAATGGCTGAAATAATAGAGCGTTTCCAGCGTATGGTTTTTCTGGGCTAAATCATGGGTTTTATCGGCGACCTGCTGCTCTAAGTTTTGGTATAGGTTGTGTAGGCGAGTACTCATTTGGTTGAAGCCGTGATCGACTTCGGCAAATTCAGTCACGTTTTCAATTGGCACTTGTTTGCCGAATTGGCCGTCGTGAATGGCAGTTACGCCATTTTGCAGGTGGGTCAGCGGCAGGATAATCCAGCGATACAGCAGCAAAACCATAATGATTGAGCTGATGCAGACCATGCCAAGCAGCATTAATTGGAAAATGCGTAATTTATTGATGTATTGGTTGTTGACGATTTCAATCGATTTAGCCAGCGTATCGATGGATTGGATAAACGGCGGGATTTTACTGCGATCGAAAGCCAAGCGCTCGGCCGAAATGGTTTGAAACCACGGTTTGATGTCGTGAATCCAAGTGTGTTTTAAAGTGGCCAGATTGGCTTGCACATCTTCATCATCAGGCAAGAACAGTGGACGCTCAGGCACGCCGTTGCTTAAATCAGCAAGGGTTTGGTCGAAGTCTTCAATGTAATGGTTGATTTCCGATTGCGGCGCATGGCTGTTGAGTAGCAAGCTCAAACGGTAGGTTTGCATGCGTAGGCTGCCGGTGTCGTTGATGGCGGCGGCTCCGCCTTCCAAGCACCAAGATAAAATCAGTGTCAAAACAATTGAAGCTGCGGCGGCAATCAGCCACAGCAGCGTTAACAGTTTCAAGCGGGTGGAAAGGCGTTGGGGCAGCATATTAATACTCAAATCACAAACTTTTTAACATCTTAATCTAACTATATTAGGGCGTGTCCTCAATTTAACTTAGCATGAATAATAGAGCAAGCCAAGTAAAGCATCGATTTAAAATTACGAGCTAATTTCTCATAGCGAGTAGCAAT
>NZ_PDBT02000084.1:0-8988 GCF_002551535.2 Neisseria sp. N95_16 | reverse complement strand
CCGCCGACCGAGAAAGACATTGGACTATGAGACACCGGGTGATCTGTTTTCAGCAGCCCTTGCCAATGGCATTTGAGCGTTGCACTTGAAATGCGAATGTAAGGGCCTTTATTGATCTTACTTATTCTTTCGGCTCAACCGTAAAAAATAATTGTTCTACCGCTAAAGCATTGCCATCGGCATCGGTTAATGCTGCATCGGCAGCGGAAAATTTAATCACGGCTAAGCTTAAGCTGCCGTTGTCGGTGAAGGCGGTATTGATGATTTGGCCGGCTTCTTCGCCACCGACTTGCACCGCAATGCCCGCCGCTTCTAATGAGTTGCCGCTCAATACGGCCAAACCGCGTTTCACTTGGCCGCGGTATTGGGCGCGCGCGATAATTTCCTGACCCGGATAGCAGCCTTTACGGAAATGAACGCCGCCGATAATGTGTTGGTTGAGCATTTGCGCCACAGCGGTTTCTTTGGTGGCGGCAGAAATCCAAGCGTAGCCGCTGCAGATTTCGTGCAGATTCCAAGCATTCTCTGCGGCTGCGTCGTGTGGTGGTAATTGTTCTGCCAAACCGACTTTCAGACGGCCTGTGTGCGGCAGATGAATGCACCAAACATCGTTTTGGTTTTCAGCGGCAAAAGCCAAGCTCGGCTCGGCGGCAATCACGGCTTTGGCATCATCAGCCAATTCTCCGACCACGGCAAAATCGGCCAAGGGCTCAAACACCACTTTGGCGCGAAGCACATACATGCGCAATTTTTTAATAATCGGTTCAATCAAATCCTGCGCCATCACCAGCAGCAAATCATCGCCGCGGTTGAGCACGATCATATTGGCTAATACGCGGCCTTTGGCTGTGTTGTAAGTGGCGTAACAGGCTTGGCCGGTGGCTAGGTTTTGAATGTCGTTTGACAATTGATTGTGTAAAAAATCGGCTCGGTCGTCACCGCTGACACGGACAACGCCGAAGAAAGGCAGGCGGGTTTGCATGGTGGGGATTCCTTGATAATAGTCAGAAATAAGGTTTGCAATGGGGATGATATGGGGTCGTTATCATCAAAATAAAGACCAAATCTCTCAGGCCGTCTGAATATCTGCTGATGTTTTCAGACGGCCTGAAATTATTATTTCGCCTGAACTGCTGAAACCTTGATTTCGACTTTCCATTCTGGTTTGGCCAGTTTGGCTTCTACGCAGGCGCGGGCAGGGGAATGCTTGGGATCAACCCATGCATCCCAAGCTTCATTCATTGCGGCGTAGTCGGCCATATCGGTCAGATAAATGGTGGCTTCGACAATATGTTGTTTGCTGGAGCCGCATTGTTGTAACCATGAGTCAATTTGCGCCAACACATCGGCGGTCTGCGTTTTCGCATCGGCTTGTTCGGTGTTTTCAGGCACCATGCCGGATAGGAACACGAAGCCATTGGCTACGGTGGCTTCGGATAGGCGGGCGTGTTGGCCGAAATATTCAATGCTCATGTCGGAACTCCTGATTTTAAAAGTGATGTATGATATAGTAAACAAAGTTTCACCGAAGGTCGGCACAAGGCTGGCGCTTCTTAAAAATTTAAGTCACTATAATATCAACATCCGCAAAATTCAAATTTCAGGGGCAAAAATGAACGACATTATTCCTACCCAAACACCAGCCAACGACAACCGCCGAACTTATATGATGGTGATTTACGGCCTGTATGCGTTGACCATTTTCACCGCATTTTCATGCATCATCGGCGTGATTCTGGCTTATGTAAAACGCGACGACATGCGCGGCACGGTTTACGAGCATCACATCAGCTACCTGATCAAAACATTTTGGGTATGCGTGATTTGCTATATTATCGGCGCGGCGACGATGTTTATTGGCATCGGTTTGGTGTTCTTATTTATCGTGAGCTTGTGGTTTATTTACCGCGTGGTTGCCGGCTTTGTGAAACTGTATGACGGCAAGCCGGTCTCACCTGACGGCTGGTTATAAATCTACATTTAATCCGCTTATTTTTCAGACGGCCTTTATTTGATTAAAGGCGTTTGAAGTTTGTTTTAGCCCTTTGAATGAGAAAGAAAATATGCATTATCTTGTTGCCAGTATTGTGTGCAGCGTGTTGGTGTCGGTGTTGCTGAAGGTAGCGCGCAAACAGAAAATCAAAATCGAGCAAGCAGTGGCTGTGAATTATATTGTGGCGATTACGCTGACGATGATGGTGTTGAAGCCGGATTTGAGCAATCTGGCAGGCTTTTTGCCGACGTGGTGGCTGTTTGCCGCATTGGGCGTGTTGCTGCCGAGCGTATTTGTGATTATGGGTAAGGCGGTGGAAAGTGTCGGCATCGTCAAATCGGATGCGGCGCAGCGGCTGTCGCTGTTCTTGCCGATTGTCGCGTCATTTGCCATTTTTGGCGAACAATTGACCGAAGGCCGTCTGATTGGTATTGCGTTGGCGTTTGTGGCGCTGTTTTGTTTGTTGTGGAAAGCGGATGGCAGCAAAAAATCGGGTAGCATCACCACGCAAATCAGTTTGCTGATGGGTGTTTGGGCGGGCTACGGTGTGATCGATATTTTGTTCAAACAAGTGGCCAAAAGCGGCACAGCGTTTGCCGGTAATTTATTGGTGGCGTTTTGCCTGGCGGCCATTTTGATGTTTGCTTATCTGTTTTCCAAAGGCACCAAATGGACCAAAGAAGGCATCATCGGTGGCGTCTTGCTCGGCGGCTTGAACTTTTTAAACATCGTCACCTACATCAGCGCGCACCAAGCCATGAGCGATAACCCGACGCTGGTTTTCGCGGGCATGAACATGGGCGTGATTGTGTTGGGCACTTTAGTCGGTGCGTGGATATTCAAAGAAAAAATCAGCAGCATCAACGCCGCCGGCATCAGCGTAGCTTTGGTGGCGATTGCGTGTTTGTTTTATTGGGAACAGATTCGCGGGTTTGTTGATATGTAAGTTGAGAGTAATTTAATCTTTAAAGGCTGAGACCTTTGCAAAACCCTAGATTTGAGTACAGTTCAAAGTTGTAGCAGCGCAGAAAGTGCAGACATATCATCAAGATAGGCAAGCTTTCGAGCCGCGCGCAACGAAGAAATGTGCCAAAGATAGGGATTTTGTGAAGGTATCAGGCCGTCTGAAATTTCAGACGGCCTTTGTTTATGTAAGGAATTTGTTTATTTATGTTTATTCATGTATGATTGAAAAAATTGATGTTGACGATAGCCGGTGCTTTCGCCCGGCTTTTTTGCGTTTGTTCTTTAAGCATAAATAAAAGTTGCTTGACTACGCGAAGCGGCAAAACGTTTTCACAAATTAATCAATAATGGAGTGTGTATGTCTGGCATGTTTTTCATTCAGTTTGCCATTGTGCTGCTGTGTATTTTAATCGGCGCAAGGCTGGGTGGTATCGGCTTGGGTGTGATGGGCGGTATCGGTTTGGCGGTGTTGGCATTTGGTTTCGGCATGGAGCCGACCAGCCCGCCGATTGATGTGATGCTGATGATTATGGCGGTGGTGTCGGCGGCGGCGGCGATGCAGGCCAGTGGTGGTTTGGATTACATGATTAAAATAGCCACGCGCGTGCTGCATAAAAATCCGAAATACATCACGTTTATCGCGCCAATGGTGACGTGGACGTTTACCGTATTGGCAGGCACCGGCCATGTGGCTTATTCGGTGTTGCCGGTGATTGCTGAAGTAAGCCGCCGCAACGGCATCCGACCATCGCGCCCGTTGACCATGGCAGTGATTGCGTCGCAGTTTGCCATTGTGGCCAGCCCGATTGCGGCGGCCGTGGTGGCAACGGTGACTTATTTGGAACCGCAAAACATCACCATGACCGACGTCTTGAAAGTCACCATGCCGGCAACCCTGTTGGGCATTGGCTTGGCTTGCGTGTTCGTCAATAAATTGGGTAAAGATTTAAAAGACGATCCGCATTATCAAGCTTTGTTGCAAGACCCGAATTATGTGAACGCCCATGCGGTAGATGAATCTGAGCGTGAGACGTTCAACGTCAGCCCGCAGGCGAAATTATCGGTGGGCATTTTCTTGTTGGCGGCGGTATTGGTGGTGATAATGGGCGCGTTGCCGGAATTGCGCCCGGTATTCGGCGAAGAAGCCAAACCGATGGGTATGGCGCACACGATTGAGATTGTGATGCTGGCGGCAGCCGCGTTTATTATTTTGTTGTGCAAACCGAATGGCGACGACATCACACGCGGTTCGGTATTCCATGCCGGTATGCGCGCGGTGATTGCCGTATTCGGTGTGGCGTGGTTGGGTGATACGCTGATGCACGGTCATTTGGCGGAAGTGAAAGAAGCAGTATCACACTTGGTCGAAGCTGCGCCGTGGACATTTGCTTTTGCTTTGTTTGTGTTGTCGGTATTGGTCAACAGCCAAGGCGCGACGGTGGCGACCTTGTTCCCGATTGCGATTTCTTTGGGCGTCCCAACCGAAATCATTTTGGGTACTTTCGTGGCGGTGAACGGCTATTTCTTTATCCCAAATTACGGCCCGATTATTGCCGCCATCGATTTCGACAGCACGGGCACAACCAAAATCGGCAAGTTTATTTTCAACCACAGCTTTATGATACCAGGCTTATTGAGCATGGCATTTTCTTTGGGCTTTGGTTTGTTGTTTGCCAAAATGTTTCTTTGATTAAATATAAACAAAATGCCGTCTGAAATTTCAGACGGCATTTTATATTTGTGAATCAGTTGCAATATTTACTGATGTCGGCATCGTAGCGTTGTTTCAATGCTTCACGATTATTGGCGCGGGCAGATTCGGCATAGTCGCGATTGAGACGGGCAGCTTTGCAGTTGTCGTCTTTCATCGATTGGTTGTCTTCGGCGATTTTTTGGTTTTGTGCTTCGATCTGCTTATTGGCTTCGGTGATTCGTTGATTGAGCTGATTTTGCTGCTCGGCAATCGAGCCTTCGCTTGGAGCCGGAGCCGCTGCTTTAACCGGCTGGTAAACCGTGTGTGTGCGCACATTCATGGTGTTGCTGCGCGCCGGTTGCAGACGATGCGGCACATCGGAATAAGTGGTGGTGCCGTTGGTGTTGCGCCATGTGTACACGCTGTTGGCTGAAGCGGTGGCAGCAGTGAAGGACAAGCAAAGGGTCAGCAGGGTGTATGTTAGAGTCGTTTTCATAGGGTTTTCCGAGTAAAAGGGTATTTTGTGTTGTTTTCGATATTTTACTTGGTTTTTAAGCGGCATGTCATAAAAATCAGCGAAAATTTAGTAGGGAATAAGCTTCTTGCGCAGCAAATAGATTAAATTGTAAAAAATTAGTGCAAATAAGCAAGTGATTCTGTTAAGTCGATTCTTTACATGTTATAATGCCGTGCATCTTGCACAAACTGAAAGCCTGAGCATCATGCGTATCGTAGAAAAAGCCTATACTTTTGACGACGTTTTATTGGTTCCTGCACACTCAACCGTGCTGCCGCGCGACGTTAAACTTCAAACCAAACTCACCCGCGAAATCACGCTCAATATTCCTTTACTTTCCGCTGCGATGGATACTGTAACCGAAGCCAAGCTGGCCATTTCAATGGCGCAGGAAGGCGGTATCGGTATTATCCATAAAAACATGACGCCGGAGCTGCAAGCGCGTGCGGTGTCGAAAGTGAAGCGCCATGAAAGCGGTATCGTGAAAGATCCGGTAACCGTGGCGCCGGATGTATTGATTGGCGATTTGCTGAAACAACGTGCCGAACGCAAACGCAAAATGTCGGGCTTGCCAGTGGTGGAAAACGGCAAAGTGGTTGGCATTGTGACCAACCGTGATTTGCGTTTTGAAGAGCGTTTGGATTTGCCGGTATCGGCCATCATGACCCCGCGCGATCGTTTGGTTACCGTAGCCGAAGGCACCAGCATTGAAGAAGCGCGCGAATTAATGCATCAGCATAAAGTTGAGCGTGTTTTGGTGTTGAACGAGCAAGACGAACTTAAAGGCTTGATTACGGTTAAAGATATTCTGAAAAACACCGAATTCCCAAATGCCAACAAAGATTCCGAAGGCCGTCTGCGTGTCGGCGCAGCGGTAGGCACCGGCGGCGATACCGAAGCGCGTGTCAAAGCTTTGGTCGAAGCCGGTGTCGACGTAATTGTGGTTGACACTGCCCACGGCCACAGCCAAGGCGTGATTGAACGCGTGCGCTGGGTGAAAGAAAACTATCCGCAAGTGCAGGTGATTGGCGGCAATATTGCCACTGCCCAAGCAGCGTTGGATTTGGTGGCTGCCGGTGCGGACGCGGTGAAAGTGGGTATCGGCCCGGGTTCGATTTGTACCACCCGTATCGTGGCCGGTGTTGGTGTACCGCAATTGACTGCCGTGCACAATGTTTCCGAAGCCTTAAAAGGCACGGGCGTACCACTGATTGCTGACGGCGGTATCCGTTTCTCAGGCGATATTTCCAAAGCCTTGGCCGCAGGTGCCTACAGCGTGATGCTGGGCGGTATGTTTGCCGGTACCGAAGAAGCGCCGGGCGAAATCGAACTCTACCAAGGCCGCTCATACAAATCTTACCGCGGCATGGGTTCGCTGGGCGCGATGAGCCAAGGATCTGCCGACCGCTATTTCCAAGACAAAACCGACAGCACCGACAAATACGTGCCGGAAGGCATTGAAGGCCGTGTGCCGTACAAAGGCCCGATTGTGAACATCATCCATCAATTGATGGGCGGTTTGCGCTCGAGCATGGGTTATTTGGGTTGCGCCAGCATTAATGAAATGCACGAGAAAGCCGAATTCGTGGAAATCACTTCCGCCGGTATGAGCGAATCACACGTTCACGATGTGCAAATCACTAAAGAAGCACCGAATTACCATCGTTAATTTGTTAATTTGAATCAAGGCCGTTTGAAAAGTTTTCTGTATAATGCTTTTCAGACGGCCTTTTGCACAATATCTGTCTTTTCCAGCTATCAGGCCGTCTGAAAAACTGTTAAACTATACCGGTTTGATTGAGTCGGTTTGATAAACGAATAAACCGATGCTAAAAGATTCATGAAAATCTGCTGCTGATTGGTTCAGACGGCCTTTAATGAGGCAGTCTGAAACATCTGCAGCTTTTCAAAAGCCGATTTTTCCCTTCCCTTTATTTGGAGAATGTTCATGAGCGCAATCGTTGATATTTTTGCCCGCGAAATCTTGGACTCACGCGGTAATCCTACCGTTGAGTGTGATGTGTTGTTGGAATCAGGCGTAATGGGTCGTGCTGCCGTGCCAAGTGGTGCGTCAACCGGCCAAAAAGAAGCGCTGGAATTGCGTGACGGCGATAAAAGCCGTTATTTGGGCAAAGGTGTGTTGACTGCGGTTGAGCATGTCAATAACGAAATCGCCCAAGCTTTGATTGGTGTGGATGCCAGCGAGCAATCTTACATCGACCAAATCATGCTGGAATTAGACGGCACCGACAACAAAGGCCGTTTGGGTGCGAATGCGACTTTGGCTGTGTCTATGGCGGTTGCCCGCGCTGCGGCTGAAGATGCAGGCTTGCCACTGTACCGTTACTTGGGCGGTGCCGGTCCGATGGCTTTGCCAGTACCGATGATGAACGTCATCAACGGCGGCGAACACGCCAACAATAGCTTGAATATTCAAGAATTCATGATTATGCCGGTGGGCGCGAAATCATTCCGTGAAGCTTTGCGTTGCGGTGCGGAAATTTTCCACGCGCTGAAAAAATTGTGCGACAGCAAAGGCTTCCCGACTACCGTCGGTGACGAAGGCGGTTTTGCCCCTAACCTGAACAGCCACGAAGAAGCACTGCAATTGATGGTAGAAGCTACCGAAGCCGCAGGCTACAAAGCCGGTGAAGATGTATTGTTTGCCTTGGATTGCGCATCAAGCGAATTCTACAAAGACGGCCAATACCACTTGGAAGCCGAAGGCAAAGCCTACAGCAGCGAAGAATTTGCTAACTACTTGGCTGACTTGGTGGCCAAATACCCAATCATCTCTATCGAAGACGGTATGGATGAAAACGACTGGGACGGCTGGAGACTACTCACCGACAAATTGGGCGGTAAAGTACAATTGGTCGGCGACGATTTGTTCGTGACCAATCCGAAAATCTTGGCCGAAGGCATTGAAAAAGGCGTGGCCAACGCATTGTTGGTGAAAGTAAACCAAATCGGTACTTTGAGCGAAACCTTGCAAGCCGTTGATTTGGCCAAACGCAACCGTTACGCCAGCGTGATGAGCCACCGCTCGGGCGAAACCGAAGACAGCACCATTGCCGACTTGGCCGTGGCAACCAACTGCATGCAGATCAAAACCGGTTCATTGAGCCGCTCTGACCGCATGGCGAAATACAACCAATTGCTGCGTATTGAAGAAGAATTGGCCGAAGCCGCTTACTACCCGGGCAAAGCCGCCTTCTACCAATTGGGCAAATAAGAATAGGAAGTATGTTGCATGAAGTGGGTGACCATCGTTTTATCCATCGCACTGGTATGGTTTCAGTATAGCCTGTGGTTCGGTAAGGGCAGCTGGGGGCATGCGGATGAGTTGAAGGAACAGCTTGCAGTGCAGGAAGAAAAAAACCAAACGCTCACTTTGCGCAATAATTTCTTAGCGGCGGAAGTGGACGATTTGGCCAACGGCCAAGAAGCCATTTCCGAAATTGCCCGCGTGGAATTGGGCTATGTGCAAGATGGTGAAACTTATTACCGTTTTATCGAGCGCAGCCGTTAAGAAATTTATTTTCTCAATTAAAGGCCCTTACATTCGCCTAACAAGTGCAATTTCCAATAACAGAAAAGGCCAGTATGCGGTAGTATACTGCCTTTCCTGACAAGAAAGATTGCAATATGGCCTACACACAACTGACCTCACACCAAAGATACTACATTTCCAGACATTACCGCAACCTACCCCTAAACCAAATCGCACAGAACATCGGTTGTCATCCCGCCACCGTCAGTCGGGAAATCAGACGGCATTCCGTCAACGGAACCTACTGTTACCGAAAAGCACAACAG
>NZ_PDBT02000083.1:0-9053 GCF_002551535.2 Neisseria sp. N95_16 | reverse complement strand
CCGCGCCCGGCAATACTTTTTCTTCGCGCCGCAAGCTGATAAGCATGGTTTTTTGTGCTTTAAAAACAACAGGATTGCCAAACGGCACAGGCACATAAAAACCCTCGCTAAACCATTCTGAGCCGAGTGGCGAGCTAAACCAGTTTTCGGCAATCGCTGTTTCCAAGCGTTCCACGTCGGGCAGTTCCGGCAGGCGGAATGGGGTAAGTTGTTTAAACCACATGATTTTTTTCCTTTTCAAAAATGGCAGGCATCAGCCCAACTCCTGTTCCGTCGGTTCAATCACAAAATCCTCCACGCCGCTCACAATCTTAATCCCCGGCACCTGACCATCTGAAAAACGCTCTTTCTGATTCAGGATGGCATCTTTGTCGATTTCCTTTTTGGTTCGGACAAACTCGGCAAAGGCGGATTTTTCGGAGAGCCATGCCAATACGGCGGCCACACCCGTCACCTTGACCGACGGCGGGCGGATGCGCCATTTAATCAGGCCGGTGGTGAAGTCCACAGTTTTGGTTTTGCCGTTGTCGGTCAGCTCATCTTTATGCGCCTCACAGTAAGCGGCCACACGCTCGGTCAGACTGGTGATTTCGGCGCACAACGGGGCAGCATATGCGGCGTACTCTTCTTCGATAGCGGCTTTCTTGTCACCGGCTTCGGTTTCCAGCCGTTTGACTTCGCGTTGTAAATCGCCGATTCGGCGGATAAACGCGGTAACTTCCGCTTTGTCTTGTGCCGCCTCGATGGCGGGCTGTTTGATTCGGGTGGTTTTAGCCATTTTGATTTCCTTTCGGGTTGGTTAAAGATTTGCTGTTTAAAATGCTTTTAATGCTGCTTTTAATCTGCTTTAAAGCCGCTTTGCCTTCGGCTTTCTGCGCCGCCGTGCGCTGGTAGCGGTGTTCCAGTTTCAGCGACTCCGGCGGTGGCGGCAGATTGTCCAAAAAATCTTTCGGGCTCGGCCAGCGGTTCATTTCGTTGGCCAACACCATAAAGGCCGTCTGAAACCGCTTAACATCGCGTACATCGTCCCACTCGCGGCCATGTGCCAACACACGGCTCCATGTTTGCGCCGTGGCGGCCACTGTATCGGCGGCGGGCGACCCGGCAAGGCGCAAGGTCAGCAGCATGGTCAGGCCGTCTATCATCGTGTTGTGCAGTTGGGTCGGTAACTCCTTATTCATTTTTTCAATCCTTGCAGCGACGCGGCTGCGGTTAAAGTTTGGCTCGCTTTGGCAGGCGGTGCCGCACGGTGAATGTGTTGGGCTGCTGTCGATACCGCGCCGCCTTGTCCTTGCCATCCGGCGATAATCTCGTACAAATAACCATGCGACTTCAGCGGCGTTTTCAGACGGCCTGCTTCGCGTGCGGCCAACACTTCGTGTAGGGCATAGAGCCATGCTTCCAGCGGTGCGGCGTAGGCCGTGCCGTCTCGTTCGATGGTGGCGGTTTGGATTTGCAGCAGCAGCTCCTTCATCAGTTTCTCTGTACGTCCCCAAGAGAGCTGATTTTTTGCCGGTCTGAACAGCCCGATATAGCGGATAAGTACTTGGCTGATGTCGGCATCCAGCCCTAAAAACATTTTCATGATTTCGGCGGCTGACGCGTCGTTGACCAGACTGTCCAAGCTGTTGACCGCACCGCAGTTGGGGCAGCGGCAAATCATGATTCCTTCCCTTCTTGCAACCCATCCAAGCAAGCCTTCAGCCGCGGATGGAATTCCAATGTATATGCCTCTTGGTTCACAATGCCGTTTATCGGAGAGAGCAGCGTTTCAAGTGCCGTCATCAGCCAGCCCAAGTTGCAGTTGTCGTAGGCCTCAATCACGGCATCCAGCACGGCGGCCTTGTCTTTATCTTCCAGCCACTCGTAATCGCCGTCGCCAGCCGGCTTTAACGGATTGAGTTCATAGCTCACGTTATCGATCATACGGATAAGATTCCACGCGGCCGCCAAATCTTGTTTTTCAGGTTTTGCGATGTTCATCACGCTTCCTCCCACAACATAATCGCTCTTTCCAAAGTAGCCGCTTCCGCCGTTTTCATCACGCCGCCTTGCCGCGCCACCACCACAAAATTACCGCCGTCCGACTTGCTGACGACCAACTCGCCACGGTCTTCGAGCCATTCGATAAGTTGTTTGTTGGTCATGATTTATCCTCCAGTTTTTGGTTTTCTGTGCTGTTCATCGCATGGTTGAGCGCAGCCTCTTGGCCTTTTTCCCAGCCGTTTACACGGTCGCGCAGGGATTTGCCTTTGCTCAACTTCAATTTGCTTGTTGTCAGCCCTTTGTTTTCTTTCCAGAGCTCCAGCAGCTCCGTTTCTCGTTCGCCATTGGCGAAAACATCTACCTTTTTACTTACAACGGCAATCCAGCCTAAGCAAAACTCGTCGGCACGCATGGTTTTGTTTTTGGCAAGACGAACTCGTGCAAGCTGCGTTTTGATGTAGTCGGCGCGGGCTGCTTTGAGTTGGCGCAGCAATACTTGATAAGCGTACTCCGCCAATTCGTTGCGGGGATTCATACCGTAAAATTTCAGACGGCCTTCCACTTTCATTTTTTTGGGGTTAAATGCGTAGTCAACATAACTGCACACCCCGAAACTTCTCGCTACCACACCGGCCAAATAACCCTGCCATTGCGGTAACGTCTGCGCACAAGCCAAGCCCTCTGTTTCCTGTATGGCCGACAGTTCAATATCCTGCTCGTTAATGCCGTATTGCTTCATCAACGCCTGTGCCTGCTTCAATGCTTGCGCCGCTTCATGCTCGTTGGCCGACTTACTCAAGGCCAAACACTTTTTGATTTTGTTTAAGGCTTTTTCCTTATCCATTTTTAAAATCCTTTTAAATCAACACCTTACAATTTTCACAAGGCAAAAAATATATAGCCGTATCAACAGCTTGCCGTTTTAATGGTCGTCGTAACCGTCGCCGATCATCCGCAGCAGCGCCAGCCGTGCCAAAAATTCCAATACCAGCAAAATCCCGATAAATGCCACCATTCCCAAAGCAATCCACATCATTTTTCCTGCTCCTTTTTCATCAATTCTTCCGTTTCCCGTTTCATACGCGCCTGATATTCATCCGCCGTTTCCTGCTTCTTCCGCGCCTGTCGTGTCCAAACGCGGCGGCGGTGTTGGCCGTAGGCTTGCCAATCCTGATTGCGTCTATAAAAGCTCATTTGCGCCATCCCTTCTGTATCGCTTTATCCCCGTAGCGGCGTTTGATGTCCGCCACCGCCTGTTTCAATGCCAGCTCACGCGCCTTGCGTGTCGGGCGTTTGGCCTGTTTATTCATACACCACACCTTCCATCTTGCTGTCCGCGCTCATGCTGTCGTATTGCGCTTCCATCTTCATCACTTCCGCCTGCGCCGCCACGTCCGCCGCGCGCTCCAAACTTGCCCCTTGCGCCTGCACCGGCTGCGCCGTACAGGTATGCAGCAACACCCCCACAGCAAACAACAACACCGCGCTCACCATGCCCGCCATCAGATGTTTTACATACTCAATCATTTTTCAAATCCTTATAAATCAAATACTTAATATTTTCGTAAGGCAAAAAAATTATTCCGCACCCAATCCGCCTTAACCTGAGCCGCCCATTCTTTGGCTTCCTCCTTACACTCAAAACGCTTTCGAGCGCGGCGGATTTGCAGCCACGCAAAGCCTTCCTTGCGCTTGGCGCGCACATCCGCCCGCCAAATCTTGTGCCGCTTATGGGTGGCATAATCATGCCAAGTATCTTCGTACACCCCTGCGTGTACCGTATATTCACGCTTCATTTCAGACGGCCTTTTAACGGATGATCAACGTGCTGTATTTCTTCACAATCCCCGCCTGAAGCTGGATACCGTTTTTATTCGCCGTCCGCACCGCACCGCGCATCAGCTTGCTCATCCGCCGCGTGTTGCCGTTGCTCTGTTTCACAATTTCGGCCACCGTTTCCGCGTCCGCTTCCGGTAGAGCTGATTGGGCGATTTGTGCCAGCTCCTCATCGGGCAGGCTGTCGCCCAACGGCAGGGCACGCGATACGCGGCTATAAAGCTGCACCAATTCGCCATGCTTACCGCGCAAGTTCGCCACCAGCTTCGGCATACCGCTCAACACCAAACCGCAACCCGTTTCATCATGCAGGCGGCGCAAAATCTCTAAGGCACGCAAGGGCAGGTTTTCCGCTTCATCCACCACAATCAGACGACCTGAATCACGCAAACGGTCGGCCACCGCTTCAAACAAATCATTCAGGCTGCCCGTATTGACCAGCTTGCACGCCGTTGCCAATTTGCGCATCAACACCAGCGCATTAAAGCTCGGATTCGCTTCAATTAAGATGGCGGTCGGATTTTTTTCGCAGTAGCGTTTTACCGCCTGCGTTTTGCCCAAACCGGCCTGACCGTAAATCACCACCACCTCACCGCCTTCGTGCGCTTCCAGCATGGTGCCCATAATGCGGCGCATGGTAGGCGTAGACACAAAGCCGATGTTCAGTTCTTCACGTTGTGCCTTGCTTTCCTGCACGTCCAAATAGGTTTCGATTTTTTTCTCGACTGTTTCATATTTGCCGCCGTGTTCGGCATAATTGCCCTTTAAATACATATTGATTTGCGACACGGAGCTGCCGATGGCTCGGGCAAGCTGGCTTTGGCTCAAGCCCGAGCGCTCTTTAAATTCGATAAAACGCTGTTGTAATGCCTTGTTGATTTGGTTTTTCATTTTTACTATCCTTAAATTTTCAACAACCCTTAAAGGCCGTCTGAAATGAATGATTTGCCCGACTTGGAAAAACGTCTGAATATGATTGAAATCAGTCTTCAGGAATTGGAGCAGATTTCCATCGCCGATACTGCCGTCCTGGCTTGGCTGCTTCAGCGGATTACCCGCCAAGAGCCGACTTCGATTGAACAGGTTCGCCGCTTTCTAACTGCTCAGGTTGCTCACTTACCTGAAGATGACCCAATACGTGAACATTTCGATTCATTGCTTCTACTCGTTGCCGACGCAGAGTCTCTCGCTTAGTCTGTTCTGCCCGTAATGTTTCCACCGAGAAACACTCGGGC
The DNA here is from genome assembly GCF_002551535.2 of Neisseria sp. N95_16. Classification (NCBI taxonomy): domain Bacteria; kingdom Pseudomonadati; phylum Pseudomonadota; class Betaproteobacteria; order Neisseriales; family Neisseriaceae; genus Neisseria; species Neisseria sp. N95_16. The sequence continues at coordinate 3,996 of NZ_PDBT02000083.1, read as the reverse complement.
TTTTTTACTGTCTGTTCCATTTCCGTCTCCTACATATCTGCTTCAAAAAACAACTGAATACCGTCGTCCGTTCCCGTTTTCGGCAATACCGCGTATTCCGCTTCAATCACATCAGCATTCAGGGCTGCGCCCAAATTGCCCAGCTCGTCCCACGTTTGCGCGTGTTCCAAAGCAGGGTTGATTTCCGCATTTGCCAGTTTGATGACGTTTTCCGCACGTTTAACCTTACCTTTACGGCGGTTTTCCGCCAGTTGGTCGCGGCGCGAAATCGGCATTGCAGGGCGTTTGTTGCCGTCGAGTTTGGCCTTGCATAAAAACTTACCGGCCATGTCATACACCAACACACTCTGAGCATCGTCTAAGTCATAAGCCACGCGTACCTCGTCTTTGTGATACTCAGCCAAATCCACGCTGAAATACTGGTTGTTAAACAAATCCAACCAACCACGCTGCACCTTGCGGATTTCCTGCGGACGGAACAGCGTTTCTTCTTCCTCCTCCGCCAAGAAATCAGGGGTCAGGCAGTCTGAAATCATGCGTGCATCACGGTATTGCTTCGGCGTATAGTGCGACCCGTCTGCCGTTTTCGGCAGCTCGCGGTGTGGGCGGTTGTTGTATTCCTCAATACAGGCCAACACATCAGCGATAAACTGCTTCCAGCTAGGCAGCTTCGCCGCCCATTTCCGCTGTTCCGCCGTCAATTCCTTACCTTGCTCCAGCGCATTAAACGCACTTTCCAACTTACGGTAAGTCAAGTTTTTTGTGCTGCTGTCCATCCCTTCGCCGGTAAACGTCTCATACTGTCGCGCCATCCGAATCAAATTGTCTTTCCACCAGCGCTCGATAATGCCGCGCCCCTGCGGATTGCCCGGCAACCCCGTCTCATGATGGATACCCAGCCGTGCCGCAATACCCGTAATCTCATGGTCGATGGTTTTACCCGTTTGGCCGCCACCGTTATCCGAGTAATACATCAACGGCACACCAAAATGCTTGACCCCAATCCGCAGCGCATCACACACCGCCACACAACTTTCCGCCAAACTCACCGAAAACCCCATCACCATCCGCGTGCAACCGTCCAAAATCACCGTCACTTCCGGCTTAAACGGCCTGCCGTGTACAGGGTGCGCCACCTTCGCCTTAAAGCTGTGGCCGTCACCAATCCAAACATCATTCGGCTTCAAAGCCCCCCAATCACGCTTCACATAAGGCATCAACGCCTTATATGCCGCACCGGTTCGGCGACCACGTTCCTGCATAATCATCGGCAATTTTTCCCAAACACGTCGCACTTGGCTTTCAGTTGGCATTTCATTAATCGGCATATGCTTTTCCCACCAATCCGCAAACAACCCATAGCTGTGCGCCAATTTCGGCGCGCTCGGCACATTGTGAAAACGGATAAAATGCGGCAACCAACGGTATTCCGACAGCGGCACCGCCTTGCGTGTCGACTTCGGTGCCAACGCCATCAACCGCTCGTTGGGTGTAGCCGCCTTACGGTAAGCAATCGTCCATTCCTTTAAAGAGCGCATAGACAACTTCACTTCACCACCGCTTCGCGCATTCGCCAACGGCAACAAATCCACCAAATACTGCGGCAATCTGCCTTGTTCCAACTGTTCCAGCACATAAGCCTGCGCATAACTGATTTTCAAGCCGCCGATACGGTGCATTTTCAACACCTCCGCCACAATCGACATCCGCGCATGAGCACATTGCCGTTGCTTTTCCGTCAAACCGCCGACCGTTTCGTCGATGGGCAGCCCGAGCTGCGTATTTTGCCGTTTGGCCGGCGGCTTGTTGGCGACTACTGGCAGCGTTTCCGCCAGTTTTTCACTTTCCGCCAGCAGGGTTTCGGCCTGTTTTTGCTGGATGGCATTGCGGATTTCGGGGGGTAGGCTGGAGATTAGGTATTGCTTGACTTTTCCGCCTTTCCCTTGGCCGTCTGAAAATTTATAGGTCCAGTTCTGCCTTATTGCCATTTTGTCTAACGCCTGTCTTGACTTATTCAAGACGACCGACAACTCTCGGCTAGATATTTTTTCCATAAAATCAACCTCATTTCAGCCCTAGCTTTCGTGCGATCTCGAAACCCTTGCCGTATTTGGCTTTATTTTGACCGCCGACAACTAAGTAAACTTCACGCGGCTTGTAGCCGTTTTCACGTGCCCAAGAAGCCAGTGTTTTTCCTTCTTTTTCAAAGTTTTCTTTTAATTTTTCTATAGTTATCGTCATAGATAGTCCTTTTTCTTTGTGCTAAAATACTGCACTAACTAAGTGTTAGTACTGCCCTGTTTTTTTTGAATTATGAGAAAAATATTTCTCTTTTGCAAGGATTATTTTGTGGAAAACATTTCTCTTTTTGGTAGTCGATTGAAAGTAGAAAGAAAAAAGTTGGGTTTGACTCAGTCTCAACTTGCTGAGAAATGTGGAATTACACGTGAGATGTGGGGAAAATATGAGCGCGGCGTGTTTATGCCAAACTGTGAAATTATTTTCTCTTTTTATGGACTAGGTGCAGATGTGAATTTTCTTTTCACAGGAAATAGGCCGTCTGAAAATTCAAACGAACTCAGCAAAGATGAACTAGAGCTGCTTCAAAACTATCGGCAATCAACAGATAAAAGCCGTGAAATCATTTTGACTATCGCCAAAACACAGGAGAAAAAAGAAGTCGGTATTACGGCTGGTGAAGTAGCCTGACGGGAAGAACTAAGCAACCATTTTGCAAGAAATAGGTTGCTTAGTCACAAATTTAGCCAAAAATCATATTTTATTTATCCATATGATTTAAAAATAATTTTAATTAAGCAACTGAAAAAATTTGGTTGCTTATTCGGTTGCTTAGTCATCATCAGACAAGAATTTGATACTACGGGGCTGACTTAATAACCAAAATGCCAAATTTTGGTTATTAAGCCTTAGTTCCATCCTAAATCTATAAATTGTTAGTGTTTTGATTTTAAATGAATTCTCATTTAACAACCCAAAATAAAAGGTTATTAATCAGATTATTAAGTCCAGCTCAATTTAATTGGCTGCTGAAAAGAAAGGGGTAAGTATGTTCACGGGAAATGAATGGCTTGATGTAGCTGAAATCTCCGTCTGCCGACGGATTGACCGAGTGATAAAAGAATATGGGATAACGGCTGAAAGCTTCTCAGAAATAGCAAATATCCCAATAATAGAAGCTAGAAAGATGTTGAATGGAAAGAAAAAATATTCTATTCCAACCATATCGGCAATCTGCCTTTACTATGATATAAATGCGAATTGGTTATTTTCTGAACAAGGCAAAATGTATAAAGAGCCTGATATGGTTGATACTGATGGCTTATGCATTGAAATAGATGAATATGCCTTCATTTCGCATTACACTTTCCCTATTTTTAAAGATGGCCAAGAATCATTTTATCGGACTGATAAAGGAGGAAGCCCAATCCCTTTTCGTCGTGACTGGCTAGATAAAAATATTTCAACTTCAATCAATAATTTATCGGTATTTGAAGTATTGGGCGACTCGATGGAAGGCGTGCTCAACCATGGCGATTCGATTTTGATTAATCACGCCGAAACCGAGCCGCGCGACGGCCTGTACGTCTTAAGAATCGGTAACGACCTGTTTGTCAAACGCGTGCAGCGCATACCCGGCAAACTGCTCGTAACGTCCGAAAACCCACGCTACGCGCCATTTGAAATAGATTTAAGCCATACCGACGACGACATAGCCATCATCGGCCGCGTGGAGTGGTATGGCCGCAGCATTGATTGAGCTTTTTAAACCCGTTTTAAAAAAGTCTTAAAACCATTTTAAATTTGATAATTCCCCGCCAGCTTTCGTCCAAAAAAATGCGCATTTTTGCCCATTTTGTTGCAAAAGCTGGCGTAAATTTTTTTAGACGCAAAAAAGGCCGAAATCCACGTCTTTTCAGGATTTCAGCCTTTTTTATTGGTTTGATGTTCCGGTGCAAAAACTAACAGTACCCCACA
>NZ_PDBT02000082.1:0-9462 GCF_002551535.2 Neisseria sp. N95_16 | reverse complement strand
CTGCGGTGGTGCTGACCATAATGAGTTACGGCAATGAATCGACATAATCGAGGCCGTCTGAATATTCAGACGGCCTTGATTATGTCGAAAAAACCGATTATTTCGGCTTGCGGTACACATCGTGACACGATTTGCAGCTTGCGCCCACTTCGCCGTAAGCGGCTTTGATGGTTTCCAAATTACCGCCTTGTGCCGCTTCGTTGAGCTTGGCCACGGCTGCGTGGAATTTTTCTTCTTCGGCTTTGAACTTGGCTTCATCTGCCCAAATGGCCGGCAGTGCATCGCCGTTGCCTTGAGGGTCGGATTGGAAATGCTCAAAAGGCTTTTTGCTGCTTTCGGCAAATTTGGCAGCGTTGGCTTTAAAGGTTTCGACCACGTAAGTTTCTTCGCCTTTCACCATTTTGCCCATGCTCATGAATTCCGGCATCATCGATTTGAACGCGGCGGTGCGCTCTTCGGAAATCGCCCCTTTAGGTTCGGCTGGTGCGCCGCCGCAGGCGGAAAGGGCGAAAGCGGCGGTGGCCGCTAAAATCAGGGAAGTTTTGATTTTCATGGTGTGTCCTTGTGGTATGATTGTTTTGATTGAAGACGGCGAGGTCTCGGATATCTCGGGCCGTCTGAAAAATAACATGATGCAATCATACCTGAAAACCGTGTGAAAAACGAAAGGAAACAGTATGGCGATTTTGATTACCGGCGCTTCTGCCGGATTCGGCGAGGCGATGTGCCGCAGTTTTGTGGCGGCGGGCTACCATGTTATTGGTGCGGCGCGCCGTTTGGACAAATTACAGGCATTGGCCGATGAATTGGGCGGCCAGTTTTACGCGCTGGAAATGGACGTATCGAAAACCGAATCCATCCGCAACGCGCTCGACAGCCTGCCGGAAAACTTCAGCGAAATCGACTGCCTGATCAATAATGCCGGTTTGGCCTTAGGCTTAGACAATGCCGACAAAGCCGATTTCGGCGATTGGGAAACCATGATCCAGACCAACATCGTCGGCCTGACTTTTCTCACGCGCCAAGTGTTGCCGCAGATGGTGGAACGCAATCAGGGCTACATCATGAATTTAGGTTCGATTGCCGGCACTTACCCTTATCCGGGCGGCAATGTGTATGGCGCGACTAAAGCATTTGTGCGCCAGTTTAGTCTGAATCTACGCGCGGATTTGGCAGGTAAAAACATCCGCGTGACCAACATCGAGCCGGGCTTGTGCGGCGATACCGAGTTTTCCAATGTGCGCTTCAAAGGCGACGACGAACGCGCGGCCGATTTGTATAAAAACGTGCAGTTTATCCGCCCGCAAGACATTGCCGACACCGCTTTGTGGCTGTATCAGCGTCCGGCGCACATGAACGTCAATGCCATTGAAATCATGCCGGTGGCGCAAACGTTTAACCCGCTCAAAGTTACCAAAGAAGAAACCACTGCTGTGGCGGTGGCGGAAGAGAGCTTTGAGAAACAAAGCACCTCATTATTCGGCAAAATCAAATCGTGGTTTAAATAAGTTTTCTTCATAGGCCGTCTGAAAGCAGCACAAGGCTTTCAGACGGCCTTGATGTATCTGAATGCATACAAACACGCTATAATAAGGCCATCTGAAAAGGCCGTCTGAAAGCCCGTTATGAATCCTTTGAAACAGAAAATTTTAGAACAAGCCCGCATCGACGGCGCGCAGGTGACTGCTTTGCGCGAGCAGGTGCTGGATATCGTGTTGCAGCAAACCGGCGTGATTAAAGCCTACAATGTGTTGTCGCTGATGCAGCAGCAAAGCGAAGGCGTGGTCGCACCGCCTACCGCCTACCGCGCCTTAGATTTTTGGGCGGAGCAGGGCGTGTTGCACAAAGTGGCGGCGGTGAATGGTTATGTATTGTGCAGCCACGCGCAGCATGAGTGCGGCGACCATTGCCATGACGACGAAGAAATCGCCACCCACCACAGCGCGTTTATTTTGGTGTGCACCGAATGCGGCGCGGTCGATGAGCAAACCTTAAGCCAAGAATGGACGGCCTTGCGTGCCGGTGTGGCCGAAAGCGGCTTTGCCTTGAAAGAAGAACACGTTGTTTTAACAGGAATTTGCAAGAAATGTCAGTAAAGAAAACCAAAGTCCACCTGATTTCCGGCTTCTTGGGCACCGGCAAAACCACCGCACTCAAAAGCCTGATGGCGCAAAAAGACCCGCATGAAAAATGGGTGATTATTGTCAATGAATTTGGCGAAATCGGTATTGACGGCGCGGTATTGAGCGACGACGGCATTCCCGTGGCCGAAATCGCCGGTGGTTGCCTGTGTTGTACCGCCGGTGCACAAATGGGCAGCACCGTGCAAAAAATGCTGCGCGATGCCGAACCTGACCGCCTGATGATTGAAGCCAGCGGTTTGGCGCACGCCGCCAGCGTGATTGACGAACTCAAAGCGCCGCCGTTGAAAGATTTGGTGGAAATTGCCGCTGTGTTTACCGTGGTCGATCCGCGCCAATTTATTGACCCGAATTACGCCAACCAAGCCTTGTATAAAGACCAAATCGGCGTATGTGATGTGTTGGTGGCCAGCAAAACCGATTTGTGCACACCTGAGCAAATGGCCGAATTCCACGACAAAGCGGCCAAATTGTTCCCACCGAAAGCCAAAGTGGTTGAAGTGCAAAATGCCCAGCTTGATATCCAATGGCTGGATATTCCGGTGGTGGAAAAATCACGTTACCGCATCAAAGCTTTGCCTGACAACACCATGGGTTTCCAATCCGAAGGCTTCACTTTCCCTGCCGGTAAAGAATTTGACGGCGAACGTCTGACCCACTTTTTCAACGACCTGCCGAAAATGACCGAAGGCTTAGTACGCGCTAAAGGCGTGTTTCAAGTGCTCGGTACATGGGTGTGGCTCAACTGGGTGGACGGCCAATGGGGCGCGAACCAAGTTTCATGGCGACGTGATTCGCGTTTTGAACTGATTGCCAAATCGTTTGACGCGGATTTGATTCAGCAGAAATTGAATGAAGCGATGGAGTAAGGCCGTCTGAACAGTTAATACACGGCAAACACATCATTGAGCCATTGATAAGCGCAATAGGCCGTCTGAAAACCTTAAACCTTTTTCAGACGGCCTCAACACTCAAGAAAGCAAATCCCATGTGGCGTTATATTTTCCAACGCTTATTACTGTTAATCCCCACGCTGCTCGGTATTCTGGCGGTAACGTTTGCGATTATCCAATTCGTGCCGGGTGGGCCGGTAGAGCAGATGGTGCAGCAGTTGACCCAAAGCGCGGCGGTGGGCGAAGCGGGCAGCGGTGCGACAAATATGATGAAATCGGGCAACTTAAGCGCCGATGACATGGCGGCGTTGAATGCGCTTTATGGGTTTGACAAACCGCCGTTGACGCGTTTTGTCGAGATGGTCGGCCGTTTTGCCCGCTTTGATTTGGGCGAGAGCTTTTTTCATCATCAAACGGTGTTTGAATTGGTGAAAGAAAAAATGCCCGTGTCGATGAGCTTGGGGCTGTGGACGTTTTTCCTGACCTATCTGATTTGCATTCCGCTCGGCATTGCCAAGGCGGTGCGCGACGGCAGCCGTTTTGATATGCTCACCGGCATGGTGGTGTTGGTCGGCTATACCATTCCGCCGTTTGTGTTGGGTTTGGTGTTGCTGGTGTTGTTTGGCGGCGGCAGCTTTTTCTCGTGGTTTCCGCAGGGCGGGTTGGTGAGTGATGACTGGGAAAATTTCAGCACGTTTGCCAAAATCAAAGATTATCTGTGGCACATGGCCTTGCCGATTACCGCTTCGGTGGCCGGTAATCTGGCGGTGATGACGGTGTTGACCAAAAACGTATTTCTCGAAGAAATCCGCCGTCAATACGTCTATACCGCCCGTGCCAAAGGCTTGCCGGAGAGGCAGATTTTGTGGAAGCACGTGTTCCGCAATGCCATGATTCCGCTGATTACCGGCTTTCCGGCAGCCTTTATCGGCGCGTTTTTCACCGGCAGCCTGCTAATTGAAACGCTGTTTTCGCTAGACGGGCTGGGCTTGTTGTCATACGAAGCAGTAATGAAACGCGATTATCCGGTGGTGATGGGCACGCTGTATGTGTTCACGCTGATGGGGCTGCTGGCGAAATTGTTGTCGGATATTTCCTATTCGTGGGTGGATCCGCGCATTCATTTTGGCGGGCAGAAGTAGGAGGTAAAAATGAGCAGAAAACGTAAAATTTTACTGGGTATGGTATTGGCTGTATTTGCTGGAGGGTGGATATATGCGCAATACCGCACGACTGATAAAGCCATTACCGGTGAAGTATGGGCAAGGCCGATAGGCGGTGATTCTTTAGAATTATCCAACTGGACTTGCTGCGGTGGAATGTGCGGTGTCAACGATAAAAATCAATACATCATCACGTATGAAACAGGTCAATCAAAAGTATTGGGTAAAGTAACCGACCGCCGCTGGCGTTTGGATAACGATATTGAAATTACGATTACAACTGATGACGGCAAGCGGGCAGATTTTTTACTGCATGAAAAAGAATGGTAACAGGCCGTCTGAAACCTTTCAGACGGCCTCAAAAGCACAACGATGAAGACACTTTCCCAAAATCCCACATGGCAGGCTTTTAAGCAGCACAAGCGCGGTTGGTTGGCCTTGCGTGTGCTGGCGGTGCTGTTTGCCGTGGCGTTGGCCGCGCCACTGTGGAGCAACGACAAGCCGCTGTGGATTCAGTATCAGGGCAAAACCTATTTTCCGCTCGTCAATACTTATCATGAAACCGAATTTAGCGGCGATTTCGACACGCCTGCCGATTATCTCGATCCCTTAATCCGCCAAAATATTACGTCCGACGGCAATTTCGCCCTTTACCTGCCTAACCCTTACGCCGCCAACACTTTAAACGATTTCGACACCCAATCCGATCCGGCAAGGCCGTCTGAACGGCATTGGTTGGGTACGGACGACCGCGGCCGCGATGTGCTGGCGCGTTTGGTGTATGGTTTCCGTGATTCGCTACTGTTTGCCTTGGCCTTGACCGCCGTTACCACGTTTATCGGCGTGGTGATGGGCGCGGTGCAGGGCTATTTCGGCGGAAAAACCGATTTGCTGATTCAGCGTTTTTTGGAAATCTGGGGCGGTTTGCCCGAGCTTTATCTGCTGATTATTTTGTCGTCATTTTTTAATCCGAGCTTGCTGATTTTATTGTTGTTGCTGTCGCTGTTTGGCTGGATGGGCTTGTCGGACTATGTCCGCTCCGAATTTTTGAAAAACCGTCAGGCCGATTATGTGTTGGCGGCAAAAAGCATGGGCGTGGGCAACGGCACGATTATGTGGCGGCACATTCTGCCCAACAGCCTCACGCCGGTGTTGGCATTTTTGCCGTTCCGCATTTCCGGCGCGGTATTGGCCTTAACCAGTTTGGACTTTTTGGGACTGGGTGTGCCCGCTTCGCAAGCCAGCTTGGGCGAACTGTTGGCGCAGGGCAAAGATAATCTCGATGCATGGTGGATAGGCTTGTCGGCAGTCGGCGCGTTGACGGTGATGTTGCTGCTGTTGGTGATGGTAGGCGAAGGCTTGCGCCATGCGTTTGACGTGCGGGCGCGGAATTGATTTCAGACGGCCTTTGCCGAATAATCTTGCCTGTTTGCCGAAAATCTCATCAGAACTTGCTTGTTTTTACGCGAGATGCCTTACTTTCTTTATGCCGATTCTATAAAATACAGGCGGCTCGCCAACGGGCGTTCATGCTGGGCATATCAAATCATTCCAATAAGAAAACTTTATGAATTATCTTTATTGTAATTTTTACCAAATGTTGTCGGCGGCAAACCATAAATCCGCCAAAAATACAGCTATTTTCAATGATCAGGAAAAAATCAGCTATCGCGAGCTTAAGCAGAAAGTCGATGCGGTCTCCGCTTATTTGCAAAGCATTGATGTAAAGTTTAGCGACAAAGTGGCACTGGCGGTATCGAATTCACCTGAATTTATCGTGGCTTACTTTGCTGTTACGGCGCTGGGCGCGGTGGCGGTGCCAATGAACACGTTTTTGAAAAACGATGAATTTGCCTATATTCTCAATGATTGCGGTGCCAAGTTTTTGTTTGCTTCAGACGGCCTGAAAGAAATCAAAGGCTTGGAAGACAAAACCAAGCTGGAGAAAATCATTTGGATCGGCGATAAACCGTTGGCTAATCCAAAACACGGCAATTTTTCGGCGGCTTTGTCGTTTCCGGAAAAGCCGGATTTAAGCCATCAGCCCGCCATTGATGATTTGGCGTACATTATCTACACATCGGGCACCACGGGTCATCCTAAGGGTGCGCTGATTACCTATAAAAACCTGTTTTCCAATCTGCAAGGCGTGGAGCAGGTGTTTAAAATTTCGCGTAAAGACCGCTTTGTCGTGTTCCTACCGATGTTCCACAGCTTCACGCTGACGGCGATGGTGTTGCTGCCGATTTATATGGCCTGCTCGATTATCTTGGTGAAATCGGTGTTTCCGTTTTCCAATGTGTTGAAACAGGTTTTGCTCAAGCGCGCGACCATTTTCTTGGGTGTACCGGCGATTTACACCGCAATGGGCAAGGCGAAAATTCCGTGGTATTTCCGCTGGTTCAATCGTGTGCGCTTGTTTGTGAGCGGGGGTGCACCTTTGGCCGAGCAAACCATTTTGGATTTCAAGGCCAAGTTCCCCAAAGCCAAACTGATTGAAGGTTATGGTTTGAGCGAGTGTTCACCGGTGGTTTCTGTCAACACGCTGGAGCAGCAGAAAGTCGGCAGTGTGGGCAAACCCTTGCCGGGCTACCAAATCAAAGCGGTTGATGACGAATTGATGGAAGTGGAAAAAGGCGGCGTGGGTGAACTCATCGTCAAAAGCGATGCGGTGATGCAGGGCTATCTGAATATGCCGGGCGCGACCGATGAAGCGATTGTCAACGGCTGGCTGCGCACAGGCGATTTGGTGCAAATTGATGATGATGGCTTTATTTTCATTGTCGACCGCAAAAAAGATTTGATTATTTCCAAAGGCCAAAACATTTATCCGCGCGAAATTGAAGAAGTGCTGTATAAAATGGATGCGGTGGAAGCCGCGGCGGTGATTGGTGTGAAAGACCAATATGCCGATGAAGAAATCGTTGCCTTTGTGCAGATCAAAGACAAAATGACGCTGGATGAAAAAGAAGTGCGCGCTTATTTGCGTAAAAATCTGGCGAATTTTAAAGTGCCCAAGCACATTTATTTTAAAGACGAGCTGCCAAAAAACGCCACCGGCAAGGTGTTGAAACGCATATTGAAGCAGCAGTTGCAAGCAGAGCAATCGGCCGGATAAGGCCGTCTGAAAAGCGTGGTTGGCCAATCACGCTTTTATGCTATGGAATCCATCATGACCCCGATTTTACACATCGAAAATCTGAATGCTTCATTCCCGGGCAAACAGGTATTGCACGACATCAATCTTACTGTGCAAGCCGGGCGCAAGCTGGCGATTGTCGGCGAGAGCGGCAGCGGCAAAACTGTGTTGGCGCAGGGTATCATGCGGCTGAATCCGGCGGTGTCGTTAACAGGCCGTCTGAAATTTGAAGACACGGATTTGTTGACGCTACCTGAGCGTAATCTGCAAAAGCTGCGCGGTCACGACATCGGCATGGTGTTCCAAGAGCCGATGACGGCCTTAAACCCCGTGATGCGCGTGGGCAAACAAATTGCCGAAGTGTTGACGCTGCATTTGGGATTGACCGCCAAACAGGCATGGGCGCGCGCCGTGGAGCTGTTGCGTGAAACCGGCATTCAGCAGCCCGAAGAAAAAGCCTTTGCCTATCCGTTTCAATTATCCGGCGGACAGCGGCAGCGGGCGATGATTGCGATGGCGGTGGCGGCAGAACCGAAATTGTTGATTGCCGATGAGCCGACTACCGCGCTGGATGTGGCAGTGCAGGCGCAGATTCTTGATTTATTGTCGCGCTTGCAACAGGCGCGCGGCATGACTTTGGTGTACATCAGCCACGATTTGAATTTGGTGCGCCGTTTTGCCGATGACGTGGTAGTGATGCAGCATGGCCGCATTGTCGAGCAGGGTAGCGTGGAAGACGTGTTCAGACGGCCTCAACATGAATACACCAAAATGCTGCTCAATGCCGGCGCGGTGCGGCAGGTGGTGGATTTGCCGCAAAATCCTGCGACGGTGTTGGAAGGCGAAGCCATCAGCGTGTCGGTAAAAGAGCAGGCCGGTTGGTTTAAGAAACGCCGCAAAACGCTGCTGCAGCCCTTGGATTTTCATTTGAAAGCGGGCGAAACCTTGGGCATTATCGGCGAGAGTGGCAGCGGCAAAACCACGTTGGCCAAAGCGGTAATGCGTTTAATGGAGTCGGAAGGCCGTCTGAAAATCAACGGCCAAGCATGGCGGTCTGAATTGCGCAAAGAAATCCAAATGGTGTTTCAAGACCCGTTTGGCGCATTTAATCCGCGCATGAATGTGTTTGATATTGTGGCCGAGGCCTTACGTGTACACGAGCCGCAGTTGAGTCGCGAAGCCATGCACGCGCGGGTAGCAGAAACCTTGCGTCAAGTCGGGTTGCCTGAAGATGTGATGACGCGTTATCCGCATGCGTTCTCCGGCGGCCAACGCCAACGCCTCGCCATTGCACGCGCAATTATTGTGCGCCCGAAAATTTTGGTGCTCGACGAGCCGACCAGCGCGCTTGATGTGCAATGGCAGCAGCAAATTTTGGCCTTGCTGGCCGATTTGCAGCGTCAGCACGGCTTGAGCCTCATCATCATCAGCCATGATTTGGCGGTGATTCGCGCTCTGTCGCACCGCGTGATGGTGTTGAAAGACGGGCAGATTGTCGAAGAAGGGGATTTGGATGCGGTGTTTGCAAATCCTCATGCCGCTTATACGCAAAATCTATTGTTGCACGCAGGGGCTTGAAATTTTCCGCCATTAGCCCTATTCTGCCAATATACAAAAACCCTCATCTGAAAGGAAACACTATGAGCAGCGAACTGATTGTACACACCACTGATGCCAACTTCGAACAAGACGTTTTGAAATCAGACGTGCCGGTATTGTTGGATTTCTGGGCACCATGGTGCGGCCCTTGCAAAATGATTGCCCCGATTTTGGACGATGTTGCCGCTGAATACCAAGGTAAAGTGAAAGTGATTAAAATCAACATCGACGACAACCAAAATACCCCGAACCAATTCGGTGTGCGCGGTATCCCGACTTTGATGGTATTCAAAGACGGTCAAAATGTAGCCACTAAAGTGGGCGCGTTGGCAAAAGGCCAATTGACTGCATTCTTGGATGCGTCTATCGCTTAATTTTTGAGTGAGTTTAAAAGGCCGTCTGAAACCATATGGTTTCAGACGGCCTTACATTCGCATTTCAAGTGCAACGCTCAAATGCCATTGGCAAGGGCTGCTGAAAACAGATCACCCGGTGTCTCATAGTCCAATGTCTTTCTCGGTCGGCGG
>NZ_PDBT02000081.1:0-9529 GCF_002551535.2 Neisseria sp. N95_16 | reverse complement strand
AAACTTTTGCTCTGAAATTTTGCTGAACTTTTGATACTTATTTTTTAGTTTCATATTAGGAGCTTATCAGGTTTTTTGATGATTTTGCTTCCTAAGCCCCTAAATTAAAATTCAAAGCCAGTGCCAAACAGGAATTTGATAAACTTGATCGTACCGTTAAAGAACAATTCAAGAAAAAGCTTAAAAAAATTCTAGAAAACCCTACAATTCCGAAAAATAAACTACATGGATCAGACTATCGCAACATGTATAAAATCAAATTGCGTGCTGTTGGCTATCGTTTGGTTTACGAAGTGATTGATGACGAATTGGTGATTATCGTGATTGAAGTGGGCAGGCGTGATACCATTTATTTAAATTAAATCAAGGCCGTCTGAACGATATTGTTTCAGACGGCCTTGTTCTATTTAAACAACTGCCCGCAGCAAGCCTTAAATTTTTTATCCGAACCGCAAATACACGGCTGTTTCATGGTCGGCAGCGGCACGGTCGGGTCGATGAAATACCAGCGCCCGTCAATCTTCACAAAAGCCGACAATTCATGGTGATGCTGCGCTTCGCCTGCACCCTGAAAATGCGCGATAAATTCGACCTGCGCATGGTTTTTACCGATGTTGGGGATATGCTTTAACACGTCCAAACCCTGCCAATCGGTTTCGCGGCTCCACGCCAGCATATCGGCGGTATCCAATAATTTTTGCTGCGACGGCACAGTCGTTTGCACAATATAATCAATATTTTGCAGCGTATAAGCGCTGTAGCGCGAGCGCATCAGCTCTTCGGCCGTAACGGGCAATTTTTGTTGCGCATGAAAGGGTTGGCAGCAATCGGCATAAGCGCGCTGCGATTGGCACGGACAAATCTGCATATCAGGATATGGGCTTTCAAATGAGAATGACTCAAATTATATAACAAAATCAATATGTAGAAGCTTTTCAGGCTGATTTTCTGCTAAAATACCGCCTTTCGATTTTGTATTTGATATTTGAACACCATGACTGCCACAGCACAAGGTCTAAATCGTTTGTTGCCGCAAACCCAATGCCGCGAGTGCGGCTATGAAGGCTGCCTGCCATATGCCGAAGCCCTTGCCCACAACGATGCGCCGGTGAATTTATGCGCACCGGGCGGCGAAACAGTCATGCTCGACATTGCCAACCTACTCGGCAAATCGCCGCTGGCACCGGCCAAAATTCAGCCCAAAGCCTTGGCATGGATTGATGAGGCCGTCTGTATCGGCTGCACCGCCTGCATCCGCGCCTGCCCCGTGGATGCGATTATGGGCGCGCACAAATTGATGCACACCGTGATTAAAGACGAATGCACCGGCTGCGGCTTGTGTGTCACCCCGTGTCCGGTCGATTGCATTTATATGCAGCCGATTGAAACCGATTTTCTACCCTTGGCACGCGCCGAACACGAAAGCGATGCGCGCTTTGCCGCCGCGGAACACGCCAAAAGCCGTTTTGAGTGGCACGAAGCGCGCAAAGCCCGCGATTCAGCCGAGCGCAAAGCCAAGTTGGCCGAACGCGAAGCCGCAACCAAAGCCAAGCTACAAGCCGCAGCCGAAGCGGCGCAACCGGTTGAAGCGGCTGCCAAAGCAGCGTTTAACCCGATGGATTTAATCGCCAAAGCCATGGCCAGAGCGCAAGAGCAGCAAACCCAACTGGCCACCGCCCACAACCACGAAGACTTCAAAGCCAAACAAGTCGAAGAAGCCAAACAACGCGCCGTATTGCGCCGCGCCCAACGCGACATGAAATACGGCAACGAAGAAGAAAAAGCCGCCGCATTGGTTTATTTGCGCCAATACAAAGCCGAACAGGAAGCAAAAAAATCCGCCAAACGCAAAGCCAAACAAATGCGCGCGCAGCAATCTTAATGCTTAGGCCGTCTGAAACTGTGTTTTCAGACGGCCTTTATTGATTTAAGAAAGAAGCCCACCATGCGCCCAAACCTTGTCAACCAACTTCCCCTGCCTGTTTACCCCATCGACCGCGATCGCGCCGATTATGCCTTATCGAAAAACCGCTTAAGCGATTATTTCATCCGCAATCCTGCTTTGTTCCAACGCGCACTCGAGCCGAAATTTACCGTCCATGTCGTACAAATGGCCGCACACGCCTGCGGTTTATGGTTTGATACTTGGCGCAACCCCGACAGCGGGCGCATGGTGCTGGTCGTTGCCAATAAAGACGTGATGCCGCTCAAAGCCATGTTTCAACGCACCTTAAACAACCAAAGCGTGATTGCCGCTTTATTGCGCCGCAGTTAAATATTCAAAGGCCGTCTGAACGTAATTAATCTCTTTCAGACGGCCTTTTGTTCTTCAATGTAGTGATTATTGCCCTTAAAAATCATTTTAAAATAAACATACAGCATCATTCACATTCACTATCTTCAGTCTCAAGCTAATATTTTTAAAATATCGTCGCGCTAATTCTAAAATAAAAGCATATTCCGCGTTAAATATTCAATTTACACCATAAAATTTTAGAATCTGCTTACTAAGTGTCAACAATCAAAGTGTTTCATTTACGCAAAAATCAATAAAATATTAATTACATATCACTACAAATTCTGCTATAATCCTGCCCAACCATTTCCCACCAACCCAGACACCCAACAAAGAGGACAAATTATGGGCATTAAAGTCGCCATCAACGGTTATGGCCGCATCGGCCGTCAAGTATTACGCGCCATCTACGATTACAATCTGCAAGACCAGCTCGAAATCGTCGCCGTCAACGCCAGCGGTAGCTTGGAAACCAACGCCCACCTGACCAAATTCGATACCGTACACGGCCGCTTCAACGCCGATGTCGATCACGATGCCACCCATTTGATTATCAACGGCCACAAAATTCCTTACTTCTCCACCCGCAATCCGGCCGAGCTGCCTTGGAAAGACTTGGGTGTGGATTTAGTGATGGAATGCACCGGCGCGTTCACCAGCAAATCCAAAGCCAATATCCACTTGGAAAGCGGCGCGAAAAAAGTATTGATTTCCGCACCGGGTGAAGCCGATGTCGATGCCACTGTGGTTTACGGCGTGAACGATGATGTATTGACTGCCGACATGACCGTCGTTTCCAACGCGTCTTGCACCACCAACTGCTTGGC
Organism: Neisseria sp. N95_16; assembly: GCF_002551535.2. Classification (NCBI taxonomy): domain Bacteria; kingdom Pseudomonadati; phylum Pseudomonadota; class Betaproteobacteria; order Neisseriales; family Neisseriaceae; genus Neisseria; species Neisseria sp. N95_16. The sequence goes on along the minus strand of NZ_PDBT02000081.1, from coordinate 6,406 downwards.
ACCTGTGGCCAAAGTGTTGAACGAAAGCATTGGCATTGTGAAAGGCGCGATGACCACCATCCACGCCTTAACCAACGACCAAACCGTTACCGACGTGCGCCACAAAGACTTGCGTCGCGCCCGCAGCGGTGTGGAAAACATGATTCCAACCAAAACCGGCGCCGCCAAAGCCGTGGGCTTGGTATTGCCTGACCTGAAAGGCAAACTCGACGGCTTGGCCATACGCGTGCCGACCGTTAACGTTTCCTTGGTTGACTTAAGCTTCCAAGCCGGCCGCGAAACCAGCGTGGAAGAAATCAACGAATTGATGAAAGCCGCTTCGGAACAAGGCCGTCTGAAAGGCGTTTTGGGCTATAACACCCTGCCACTGGTATCGATGGACTTCAACCACACCACCCAAGGCAGCAACTTCGACGCCACCCTGACCAAAGTCGTTGACGGCAGCATGGTGAAAGTATTCGCTTGGTACGACAACGAATGGGGCTTCAGCTGCCAAATGCTGCGCACCGCTATGCGTATGTTTGATTTGGAAGTGAAAGACTTTGAATAATTGAGTTTTGCTTGATTGATTAAAAATGCCGTCTGAAAAGATTTTTCAGACGGCATTTTTTATGGATAACGTTGTTTGGTATGCACCATCGCAGCAATCAAAACGGCGGTTTCGGTGATTTTATACACAATCATATAATTTGGATGCACCACCCATTCTCTCGTACCAAACACCTGCCCCAAGCGGCCGGAATCGGGAAATTGTGCAAGGGTGCGCGTGGTGTTGGAAAATTTGCTCTTCCAGCTCAAACGCGGCCACCGGATTGAATTCAAAAATATAGCGGACGATTTGGTCTAAATCATCTTCCGCCTGTTGCGACCATTTAACCTGCATTTTTCAGAATCGCCATCAATTCTGCACGCCGTTGCGCAGCGCGTGCCAACACATCTTCCTGCTCATGCCACGTTTCACTGCTCAAGCCTTTTTCCACCTTATCGGAAAGCCACGCATGATAATCATCGGCCTGCTGCTGAGTATCGAATTGAGACAGAATCGGATCAAGCTTTTTCATCTGTTTTCTCCTGAAAAATCTGAGTTCTATCGTGCCTGTTTTATCATATTTGTCAATCCAAGGCAGAGACACCATCAGGTCGTCTGAAGATTAAAACACACTTGCAAACACGTTTTCAGACGGCCTTCTTCATCGTTTTATATTAAAATACTGCATTCCAAAATCTTTTTCAGACGGCCTCATCATGTTTCCCAGCGAATCCCCTTCTTCTTTGTTAACCGGCTTGAATCCCGAGCAGCTTGCCGCGGTGACTTGGCCGCCGCAATCGGCTTTGGTATTGGCCGGTGCGGGCAGCGGCAAAACGCGTGTGCTGACGACGCGCATTGCGTGGCTGTTGCAAAGCGGTCAGGCCAGTGTGCACAGCATTATGGCGGTGACGTTTACCAACAAAGCCGCCAAAGAAATGCAGACGCGCTTGGGGGCGATGATTCCGGTGAACGTGCGCGCGATGTGGCTGGGCACATTTCATGGTTTGTGCCACCGCTTTTTGCGCCTGCACCATCGCGATGCCAACCTGCCGGCCACTTTTCAGATTCTCGACAGCAGCGACCAATTGGCCTTAATCAAACGCATGTTGAAGCAGCTCAACATCGCCGAAGAAATCATTGCGCCGCGCAGCTTACAAGGCTTTATCAACGCGCAAAAGGAAAACGGCCTGCGCGCCTCTGCCCTGCAGGCACCCGATCCTCACACCCAGCGCATGATTGAATGCTATGCCGAATACGACCGCATTTGCCAACGTGAAGGCGTGGTCGATTTTGCCGAACTCATGTTGCGCAGCTATGAAATGCTCAAAAGCAACGAAATGCTGCGCGTGCATTATCAAAACCGTTTTAATCATATTTTGGTGGACGAATTTCAAGATACCAACAAGCTGCAATATGCGTGGCTCAAGCTGATGGCGGGCAATCAGGCGGCGGTGTTTGCCGTGGGCGACGATGACCAAAGCATTTACCGCTTCCGTGGTGCGAATGTCGGTAACATGACCGCGCTGATGAAAGAGTTTGCCATCGAAGCGCCGATTAAACTTGAGCAAAACTACCGCTCGGTAGGCAACATCCTTGCCGCCGCCAATGCCGTGATTGAAAACAACGACGAGCGTTTGGGCAAAAACCTGCGCACCGATGCCGAGTCGGGCGACAAAATCCGCTACCTTTCCGCGCCCAGTGATTTTGAAGAAGCGCAGTTCATCATCGACGAAGCCAAATCACTGCAACGCGAAGGCTGGCCGCTGTCGGAAATGGCCGTGCTCTACCGCAGCAACGCCCAATCACGCGTTATCGAACAAGCCCTGTTCCGCAGCGGCGTGCCGTATAAAATCTACGGCGGCCTGCGCTTTTACGAGCGCCAAGAAATCAAACACGCGCTGGCTTACCTGCGCTTGGCGGTCAACCCCGATGACGACAACGCCCTGTTGCGCGTGATTAACGTGCCCACCCGCGGCATTGGCGCGCGCACGATTGAAAATCTTCAGACGGCCTCAAGCGAACAAGGCATTTCCCTGTGGCAGGCCGCCTGCAATGCCGGTGCCAAAGCCACCAAAATCGCCGCCTTCGTCCAACTGATTGAAAACCTGCGCAACCAAATCGGCCAATTGTCGCTGGCCGAAATCATGGTCAGCGTAATTCAAGACAGCGGCTTGGTCGAATTCTACAAAACACAAAAAGGCGATCACCAAGACCGATTGGACAACTTAGACGAATTGGTCAACGCCGCCGTCGCGTTCAAACCGGAAGAAAGCAATTTTGAAATCCTGCCGGAAAACGCTGCCGAACACCCTGCCTTTCCGGTATTGGCGTTCCTCAGCAACGCCGCGCTGGAATCAGGCGAAAACCAAGCCGGCAAAGGTGAAGACGCGATTCAACTGATGACCGTCCACGCCGCCAAAGGCTTGGAATTCAACGCCGTTTTCCTCACCGGCATGGAAGAAGGCCGCTTCCCGAGCGAACTCAGCCTCGCCGAACGCGGCGGCCTCGAAGAAGAACGCCGCCTGATGTACGTCGCCATCACCCGTGCACGCAAACGCCTCTACATCACCATGGCGCAACAACGCATGCTGCACGGCCAAACCCAATTCGGCATCGTGTCCCGCTTCGTCGAAGAAATCCCGCCCGAAGTATTGCATTACCTGTCGGCCAAAAAACAAAGCTTCAACAGCTTCACCGATGCCCCGCGCACGCGCAGTAACAAAATCGTCGAAGACTACAAACTGCCGCAGGAATACGCCGGTTTCCGAATCGGCCAAAACGTACGCCACGCCAAATTCGGCACCGGCGTGATTATCGATGCCGTCGATAAAGGCGAATCAGCGCGGCTGACGATTAACTTTGGCAAAGAAGGCGTGAAGGAATTGGATACGAAGTTTGCGAAGTTGGAAGTGGTTTGATTGAAATGGAAAGGCCGTCTGAAAATTTTCAGACAGCGTAAATCTAAGCTAAAATACATCATCATTTTTTAGGAGAAATTTATGGCTTTTAGTACAGAACAAAAACAAGCCATTCTAGCAACAGCGAAAACGTGGTTTAAAGAATGTGTAGCACAAAACCATATCAAAAATACCGAAAAGCTGATTGACCCAGCAGAATTCAATATCAATCCGTTTTTAACGGTTTATCTTGCCAATTTTCTAACCGGTAACTCCAAACCTGAAAGTATCGCTAAGGCTCTGCTTTTCCCGCGTGTATTGGGAACATCCATTAATACATCTTTTGGTCAAAATATGCAGAGTTTTATGAGTGTGATTCAAGATGCGGTCGGCAGCACAGCCAGCGGCATGGATATTGAGTTTATCGACCAGCTCGACGGCAGGAAGAAATACTGTCAATTAAAAGCGGGGCCAAACACCATTAATAAGGATGATGTTGAGACCATTGCCAATCATTTTAGAAGTGTCCGCAATTTATCTCGAACGAATAATTTGCGTATTCCAAACGACGACATGATTGTCGGAGTTTTATATGGCGAACCACAAAATTTAAGCAGTCGCTACAAACGTATCACGTCTCAATATGACTATGAAGTCATTATCGGGCAAGAATTTTGGTTACGCTTAACCGGAGATGAGGATTTTTACAACGAACTCATTGCGGCCATTGGTTCAGTTGCCATTGAAGCCGACTTCAGTAAAGACTTTGAACGTGTAATCTATACTTTGGCGCAGACAGAAGAAATCCAGAAATTAAGTAACCATGAATAAGGTTTGACGCTATCTAAAAATCAGGCTACATTATCGTCATGAATAACCATGACTAATGTTTGCCTGATTTTTTTATGAAGAGCCCCGATTTATATACCATTGCCCAAGTTGCTGATATTCTCAGCGTATCTAAAGAAACTTTGCGTCGTTGGGATAAAAATGGAACGCTTGTTCCACAACGCCAGTATGACAACAATTACCGCCTTTATACCAAAGAACAATTAGAACATTTTGAAGAAGCGCGGATTTTATTCAACAGTAACTGGGATGAAGAAATTCAAACCCAACCACTACGCCGATATAAATTGCTTGAATTGTTTGCAGGTGCAGGTGGTTTAGCAGTAGGTATGGAAAAAGCAGGCTTTGATTCAGTTTTATTAAACGAATTGGATGCTGCCGCCTGTAAGACACTTCGAAAAAACCGCCCAGAATGGAATGTAGTAGAAGGAGATATTTCTAAGGTGGATTTTACCCCTTATTATAATCAAATCGATATTCTTTCAGGTGGTTTCCCTTGCCAAGCCTTTTCTTATGCAGGTAAGAAATTAGGCTTTGAAGATACGCGCGGTACGCTGTTTTTTGAATTTGCACGCGCGGTTAAAGAAACCAATCCCAAAGTATTCTTAGCAGAAAACGTGCGGGGTTTATTAGCTCATGACGACGGTAAAACGCTGGCGACCATTAGCAGTATCATTGAAGAGCTTGGCTATTATTTAGTTCCGCCAAGAGTTTTAAAAGCCGTGTTTTATAAAGTACCGCAAAAGCGTGAACGCTTGTTTTTAATCGGCATCCGCAAAGACTTAGCTAAAAAAGTCAACTTCCATTGGCCTTCACCTTATCATCGGATTATGACTTTGGAAGATGCGTTTAAATCAGGTGAACTATACACCGCAGATGTTCCTCAATCTGAGGGGCAAAAATATCCGAAACGCAAAGCTGAAATTATGACTCATGTTCCTGCAGGCGGTTATTGGAAAGATTTACCTGATGATTTGCAGCGTGAATACATGCAAAAAAGTTATTTTTTAGGTGGAGGAAAAACAGGTATGGCTCGCCGACTAGCTTGGGATGAACCGAGCCTGACTTTGACCTGCGCACCAGCACAAAAGCAGACAGAACGTTGCCATCCTGAAGAAACTCGCCCTCTAACCGTAAGGGAGTATGCTCGTATTCAAACTTTTCCCGATGAATGGCAATTTGAAGGCTCATTAACTGCACAATACAAACAGATCGGCAATGCTGTCCCTGTCAATTTAGCATTGGCAGTCGGCAAAGCATTAATCCGTTTATTAAATGATATTGAAACCACCATTGAAGCAGAAGCAGCATAAGTAAAGGCCGTCTGAAACACTTTTTAAATATTTAAATATTGTATTTTCAGACGGCCTGTCTTGCTTTAATCTTTAAACCTTACTTAATCAGCCAAAAGGAGCCCCACCATGTCCCACATCTCCACCGTCCGCTACACCGGCAACCTGCATAACGATTTAACCCACCTGCAAAGCGGCGACACGATTTCTACCGATGCGCCGACCGACAACAACGGTAAAGGCGAAGCGTTTTCGCCGACGGATTTGCTGGCCACTTCGCTGGCTGCGTGTGCGCTGACGATTATGGGCATGAAAGCCGATGATTTGGGCGTGGACTTGGCCGGTGCGCGTGCGGAAGTGGCTAAGGAAATGGCGGCCAATCCGCGTCGTGTGGCGAAGGTGACAGTTGATTTTTATTTGAGCGCAGGTCTAGACGAACGCAGCCGCGCGGTTTTAGAAGCGGCGGCGCATACTTGTCCGATAGCGAAAAGTTTGAGCGCAGATTTGGTGCAGGTGTTTAATTTTCATTATGTTTGATGGCTTTGCTGCACTGGCTTGCTTGAAAAAATAAAAAGGCCCTTACATTCGCCTAACAAGTGCAATTTCCAATAACAGAAAAGGCCAGTATGCGGTAGTATACTGCCTTTCCTGACAAGAAAGATTGCAATATGACCTACACACAACTGACCTCACACCAAAGATACTACATTTCCAGACATTACCGCAACCTACCCCTAAACCAAATCGCACAGAACATCGGTTGTCATCCCGCCACCGTCAGTCGGGAAATCAGACGGCATTCCGTCAACGGAACCTACTGTTACCGAAAAGCACAACAG
>NZ_PDBT02000080.1:0-9768 GCF_002551535.2 Neisseria sp. N95_16 | reverse complement strand
CCGCCGACCGAGAAAGACATTGGACTATGAGACACCGGGTGATCTGTTTTCAGCAGCCCTTGCCAATGGCATTTGAGCGTTGCACTTGAAATGCGAATGTAAGGGCCTTTATTCTAACAGACTATCTGTTTATGATTTAAGCATTTATGCCATGCGGTCGTTTTTTTAGAATAATTGCCGAGTATGGCTGAAAGCCGCTTGTCTTAGGCTTCGGCCACCGATTCGCGCGAGAAGGTTTTTTCGCAATAATGGCATTTCAAACGTGTTTGGCCATTGTGGGTGCGCACATAGAAACGGCTTTTTACCGGCTCGCCGTGGCTGGCGCAATTGGTGTTCGGGCAGCGGAACACTTCGCTGATTTCAGACGGCATGGTCAAGTGGCGTTTTGATACCACCTTAAAATCTTCAATCACATTCACCACCGCTTCGGGCGCAAACAAAGCCAAGCGGTTGGCGGCGGTGTCGTCCAGCCACACGCCGGTGATTTTGATGATGTCTTTACTGCCCTGTGTCTTACTCGGCAGGTTGAAGCCCACGGTGACCGCGCTGCCGTAATGCAGCAATTTAAACTGGCGCAAAATCGCCAAGCCTTTGCCGGCGGGAATGTGGTCGATAACCGTGCCGTTTTGAATCGCTTCGACGCTGTATTGTTTTTTTTCCATTGCGCGCTCCTTACACTTCTTCGTTCAATACCAGCGACAAAATCGCCATGCGTGCATACACGCCGTTGGTGGCCTGTTCAAAATAATAGGCATGCGGCGTGGCATCGACATTTGGGTGGATTTCATCGACGCGCGGCAAAGGATGCAACACGCGCAAATTGGGTTTGGCGTTGGCCAGCATTGATGCGTCCAAATTGAATTTGCCTTGGATTTTGGCAAATTCCTGCTCGTCGAAACGCTCGCGCTGCACGCGGGTCATGTAGAGAATATCCGCCCACTCAACCGCTTCTTCCAAAGTGGCAAAAATCTGATGCGTGCAACCGGCTTCGTCCAATTCTTCGGTGATGTATTCCGGCATGGCCAAGCTCGGCGGCGACACAAACGCAAATTCACAGCCCCAACGCTTCAAGGCTTGGCACAAAGAATGCACGGTGCGGCCATATTTCAAATCGCCGCACATGGCCACTTTCAAGCCATTCAGACGGCCTTGTGTTTCAAAAATCGTTACCAAATCAAGCAAAGTTTGGCTTGGGTGTTGGTTGGTGCCATCGCCCGCATTAATCACCGGCACAGCGGAAAACTCGGCCAACACGCGCGCAGCACCGTCTTTTGGATGGCGTTGGATAATCGCATCGGTGTAGCTGGAAATAATGCGCGCCGTGTCCGCCAACGTTTCGCCTTTTTTCGCACTGGTATTGGCACCATCGGCAAAACCGATGACCTTACCGCCCAAACGCTGTACGGCGGTTTCAAAAGACAAACGCGTGCGCGTGGACGGCTCGAAAAAGCACGACCCGATTAATTTGCCTTCCAGCAAATCACTGCGCGGCTCGGCTTTGAGTTTCAAGGCGGTGTTGAGCAGCAATTCCAGCTGCGGCGTGGTCAAATCGGCGATGGAAATGACGTTTTGACGATAAAGCGGATTGGGCATGGGATTTCCTTTTTCCAATGTCAAGATGGCGCGGCACACGATAATAAGCGGCTGAAATGTCCATAAAAAAACCCGCCGTGCGGGAAAATGGAAACAATCAGGCCGCCGCGAAAGCAGCAATCGCAAAGCAGTCAACTGAAAGCAGTGTGTTCATGGTGCGCCGTTACATGCGGAGGGTTCAGACGGCCTTATTATCGCATATCCCCAGCCTGTGTGCACAGATTCACCATGGCTTTTCAAGGTGTTTTTTCAGACGGCCTGATTCGCATCAAGCAGGCCGTCTGAAATGGCAAAAACCTGCGGTTTTACTCTATAATCGGTTTTTATGTTTCCCCAAGGAAAAACGATGCGTTTCCGTTTTCTGCTGCCATTGGCACTCGTCCTGACCCTCACCGCCTGCTCGCAAGAAGCGGCCAAATCCTACACCGACAACGAAGAATTTTACACCGGTTTTCGTGAAGGCTTTATCAAAAGCAGCACCCAATCCTGCTTGGATTCTGCCGGCGGCGACACAGCCGAAATCAAAGCCTTATGTGAATGCGCCAGCCTGAAGCTGGCCGATTCGATTACCCGCGAAGAAATAAAAAATGCGTCTATCGGCACACCGCTGCCAAATATCGAAGCCCGCACACAAGCCGCGGTGAATGCGTGTCGTGAAATGAAACCTGTTCAATAATATAAAAGGCCGTCTGAATTTCAGACGGCCTTTCTTAATTATTCAACACGTTCACCGTGAATGGTCAAATCCAAGCCTTCGCGTTCGGTGTCTCTATCGACACGCAAGCCGCCACAGATTTTGCCGACGATTTTCAAAATCACCCAGCTCATCACGCCGCTGTACACAATGGTGGTCAAGGCATCTTTGGTTTGAATCCACACTTGCGAACCAATGGTCGCATCGCCGCCGAAGATTTGGTTGTCGAACACCAAGCCGGTTAAGATTGCGCCAACAATGCCGCCAAAACCGTGAATACCGAAGGCATCAAGCGAATCGTCATAGCCCAGTTTGCGCTTAATCACTGCTACAGCCACATAACACGCTATTGCCGTCACCACACCGATAATGATCGCACCGCCGGTTGCCACAAAACCTGCAGCCGGAGTAATGCCGACCAAACCGGCCACCGCGCCCGAAGCCAGACCCAGCGCGGAAGGTTTGTGTCCGGCCAGTTTTTCACAAATCAGCCAAGTGATGGCACCGAATGCGGTCGAAATTTGTGTCACCGCCATCGCCATGCCTGCCGAAGCATTGGCTGCCACCGCCGAACCGGCATTGAAACCAAACCAGCCAAACCACAACATCGCCGCGCCGATTAAGGTCAAAGCCATATTGTGCGGCGGCATGGCTTCGCGGCCATAGCCCACGCGTTTGCCCAACACCAACGCTACTACCAAGCCGGCCACACCGGCATTGATGTGCACCACTGTGCCGCCCGCGTAATCAAACACGCCGCCTTCACTCATAAAGCCGCCGCCCCATACCCAATGCGCGGTCGGCACATACACCAGCAGAAACCATATGCCGGAAAACAGCATCATCGCCGAATATTTCATGCGCTCGGCAAACGCGCCGGTGATGATGGCAGTGGAAATGATGGCAAACGTCATTTGGAAAAACATAAACACCGTTTCCGGAATCGAGCCTGCATTTGGCGATACGGTCACCATCTCTTTGGCCATGTCCATGTTCATGCCGTTTAGAAACAACCGATCAAAGCCGCCGATAAAAGCATTGCCCGGCGTAAACGCCAACGAATAACCGGCCACCACCCACAATACGCTGATTAAAGCCGCGATGGAAAAACTGTGCATCATGGTAGAGAGCAGGTTTTTCTTGCGCACCATGCCGCCGTAAAACAAAGCCAAGCCGGGCAGCGTCATAAACAGCACCAAAGCCGCCGCCATCATCACCCAAGCCGTATCACCCGAATCGATGGCGCTGAACGGTTGCCACCAATCCAAATTGTGCGCCATCGCACCTGCGGGTAAAAAACCCGCCATCCATGCCGATTTTTTCATGTTCTCTGTCCTTTTCTTCTTCTCAATGATTTGCTGCATGCCGTCTGAACAATGTTTGCGGTTTCAGACGGCCTCGTTACCGGTTTCTCCTGTGCGGATACGAATCACCTGCTCGACCGCTTCAACAAAAATCTTGCCATCACCGACTTTACCCGTGCGCGCCGTTTCCAAAATCATGTCAACGATTTGGCCAACCCGTTCGTCTTCCGCCACGATTTCCACTTTCACCTTGGGCATGAAATCCACCGCATATTCCGCCCCGCGATACACTTCGGTATGCCCTTTTTGGCGGCCGAAGCCTTTCACCTCACTGACCGTCATGCCGTGTACACCGATGTTGCTGAGCGCTTCACGCATATCGTCCAATTTAAAAGGTTTGATCATTGCCGTAATTTTTTTCATCTCGCCTCCAAGATTGTCAACAATTTAACGTAATTAAACATTACACTCATTTAACCTAAGATGCAATATATTGTTGACAATTGTACAAATAAAATTATCCCCTCGCCCGTAAAATATAAGTTAAGAATTTGTTTTTATTTAAAATAAAAATAATAACAAGAAACGGTCTGCTAAAAAATAAAGAAAATTATGAAATTTATATGAAAAATAAAGCCATACTATGGTTTAAATTCCTTGATTTTTTTCTGCTCGCCGTCTGAAGTTTGATCCCACACAACCAAATCTTATTGATTTTGTAAAAATTTTTTACCGCAATGTTTTGAAGAAAAGCCGCTTAGTCAGTTATAATTCGTGAAGAACCACTCTTTCAGGAAGACACCATGTTAGTTTGCAATCCTTACGAAGTTGTCATTCATGGCACCACCAGCTCCGGCCGCGTTTTCCGCCCGAGCGACTGGTCGGAACGTTTGTGCGGTATTCTGTCTTCGTTCGACAAAGACAACCGCTTGTCTTACTCGAAATGGGTACGGCCGATTTTGGTGGATAAAGTACGCTGCGTGGCGGTGGATAAAGAACTGGAAACCATCAATCCGCCGATGTTCCGCTTTCTGATGGATTTCGCTTCCGATAACGATTTACGCATCATTGACTGCAAAGCCTTACTGGAAGAACAAGCCGCGCAAAACAACCCTGATGAAAAAGTGATGCTGGCGCAGGCGATTGAAGAGAAACACGCCGCCGAATCCCAACGTGAAGCTACCGCTACCGACAACAGCGTGTTGCGCGAAATCATGCCGGATGAAACCGCCACTGCCTTTGCTGCCTTAAGCATGTTGCGCGCCAACCTGACCGACATCAACCGCTTTGTCGAACAAGTTAATCAGCAACAACGCCCAGCCGGTTACCGCCTGTTCGGTATTTTTGAAGAAGGCAAACACAATGCCGTGGCCGTGGTCGGTTTTCATGAAACCTACAATCTGGCCAGCGGCCATCATATTCACATCGACGACATCGTTACCATGCCGCAAAGCCGCCGCAAAGGTTATGCTTCACGCCTGTTGGATGAAGTGCGCAAAATCGGCGGCAAAGTCGGTGCAACCAAAATCCACCTAAATGTGCATGTCAGCCAAGACCGCGTGAATGCGCACCGCCTGTATTTCAAAAACGGTTTTGAAATCAGCGCCTATCATTTCCGCAGCGACGCCAAATAAACACAAAGGCCGTCTGAACTTTCAGACGGCCTTTTAGCTAAAATCACATTGAATCATAAAGGAAAAAACATGAAAACTTTTCTCACCATCGGCTTGGCTTTACTGCTCTCTGCCTGTGCCGGTGGCTTATCGGGCAACAGCAGCTCGGAAATGTATGGCGAAATCAAAACAGGCGTGGAAACTACACACACACGCATCGGCAATTAATCTTTTGCGTGTTTCCAGCAGATTTGAAATGAGATAACGATAAAACAAGCCGTCTGAAAAGAATTTTTCCTTTTCAGACGGCTTGTTTGTATTACCAGCACAATTAGTTTATTCCAATCTTAGCGGAATTTATAGCTGTATTGCACACCTAAAATATTGGCATAATTGTTGAATTTCGCCGTTGCCGCGCCTTTGCTGTCGACATTGTCACCAGTTGACGCTGCTGCATTAAAACTGGTGTCATTGATGTGGATATGGCTGTAGGCCACGTCGAAGACATGGTTTTTGCGGTATTGGTATTTGGCACCCACCGAATACCAAATGCGGTTGCCGTCAGGCAAGGTATTCAAGCGGCTTTCGGCACCACGTACCGGGCTTTGATCAAAGGCGATACCGGCACGCAGTTGTAAAGGCTCGCTGTATTGGTATGAACCGCCGATGGCCACTTTGTAGGTGTTGCGCCAGTTTGGGGTGATGATGGTGCGGTCGGATTTGTTGCCGCCGCCAATGTTTTTGGTGTTTTCAAAGACCAGTTCGGCTTTGTTGAAGCGGCTGTGGCGCGTCCAAGTCACATCACCAAACAGGTTCAGCTTATCGGTGGCTTTATACATGCCGTGCACCGACAAAGATTCAGGCGTCACGATTTTAACTGAGGCTTTTTCATGTGGCACATAGCCACGGCCCTCCAATGGCGTACCGGCATTGAGTGAAGTCGGCTGGCCAATAACCGCACCATAAAGCGATTGACCGCCCAATACAGGATTTGGCGTACTGACAGCCGCTCCATCAGCATACCAATCAGCCGTACCTTTAAGCGTATGGCTAACTTTCGAACGGTAATTCACACCGACACGAGTACGGTCATTCACATCCCACATCCACGCCAATTGGTAGCCAAAGCCCCAGTCTTTGCCTTTTACTTCAGCATGGCCATCGGCGTGGCCGGTAGCATCGAATCCTGCTTTCTCACTCACCCCTCCACTGGCATCCCAGTCAGCATATTTACGCAATTCCGCAGTCGAATATTGAGCAATCGCACCGACACCAATCGAATGTTGCGGATGGAATTGATAGGCCACCACCGGCTCAACGGCAATGGTGGTCAAGCCTAATTGGTTTAAATGATGGCGCAATACCGAATCTTTACTGTATTCGGTTGACGAGCCAAACGGCACATACATGCCCACACCGACGGTGACATCATCATTCACTTTATAAGCGCCGTAAACATGCGGGGCAATCACAATATCGTCGGTGATTTTGCCACCGGTTTCACCGTTTACCTTACCGCCACGGCGATAAGTCGCTTCGGCATCACTGTATTTGATGTGTGGCGCCACGGCATTGATGGTAGCGGTAATTTCATGGTTTTCCAGCTTAGTCAAACCGGCCGGATTGTAGAAAATGGTGGAGGCATCAGCCGCTTCGGCAGCGGCGGCATTGGCCGTGCTTTGGGCGGTTACCGATTGGGTACCGAAATGATAGCCGGAAGCTTGGGCGGCGGTGGCTGCAAATGCCAGGGCCACGCCCAAGCTGATTTTTTCAAAGACTTTTCCATAATGAATATCGTATCGTAAAACATAAAAAAGGCCGTCTGAAACGACCGTGTACTTAAATTAGTGTATCTGCTCGATTTTATAATAGCTTATGCGCGAATAACAGTTTTTTCTACATTTTGTCTATCTATCGATTACATTGTGTTACTTTTATGCAAAACACAAAAAAAGCAGGCTGAAACAGCCTGCTTTCGGGCATAAAGTTACTTCACTTGCAACACTTCCAGCATATTGGTCGAACCAGATTCACGCATTTTCGAACCGCTGGTGATGATGTATTGATCACCAGATTTCAAAATATTGTGCTCGATTAAGGTGGCTTCCACTTCGTTCAGGGCGGTATTGTGGTCGGTGCTGGTTGCCAAAATCATCGGACGCACACCACGATACATGGCCATGCGGCGCTGTGCCGAAATGCTTGGGGTCAACGCAAAAATCGGCAATTGGATATTGTGACGGCTGATTTCAAAAGCAGTCGAACCGCTTTCGGTCAAAGCTACAATCGCTTTGGCATGCACAGCGCGCGCCACGCTGACCGCACCGGTGGCAATTGCCAAGTTGGTGCTGACGGCTTCTTTTTCTTCAATCACTTCAGAAACGCCGTTCAACGAATCTTGCTCTTTTTCCGCCGCGGCACAAATCATCGCCATTTGGGTCACGGTTTCAAACGGATACGCACCTACTGCGGTTTCTGCCGAACACATCACGGCATCAGTACCATCCAATACGGCATTGGCCACATCACTCACTTCGGCGCGGGTTGGTACCGGATTGGTGATCATGCTTTCCATCATTTGAGTAGCAGTAATGCTGAAACGGCGCAATTCACGCGCACGGCGAATCATGCGTTTTTGCAGTGCAGGCACCGCCGCATGGCCAACTTCTACCGCCAAATCACCACGTGCTACCATAATGCCATCTGAAGCGAGAATAATTTCATCCAAGTTTTCAATCGCTTCCACGCGTTCGATTTTTGATACCAAGCCCGGACGAACTGCATTGCTACCCTGCATTTCTTCTTCCACTTTGGCACGGGCAAGATGCAAATCTTCAGCCGATTTAACAAAGCTGATGGCTAAATAATCGCAACCAATGGCAATGGCGGTTTTCAAATCGCGGAAATCTTTTTCGGTTAACGCACCGGCCGACAAACCGCCACCCGGCTTATTGATGCCTTTGTTGCTTTTTAATACATGACTATTAGCCACAGTTGTAATAATTTTACTTCCTTCAACTGAATCCACGGTCAACGTCAATAAGCCATCATCCAACCACAATACATCACCCGGCTTCACATCATTCGGTAAATCACGGTAATCCAAACCCACCGCTTCACGCGTACCTTCTTCTTCCAGCGCCGCATCCAAAACCAGTTTTTCACCCTGATTCAACTGAATGCTGCCACCGGCAATTTTACCTACACGGATTTTAGGCCCTTGCAAGTCGGCTAAAATCGCAATTTCTTGTCCGGAACGTTTGGCTGCCTCACGCACAATGCGCGCATTTTCTTGATGAAATTCTGCGGTGCCATGGCTGAAATTAAAACGAACGACATTCAAGCCACCCACACGAATCATGTCTTCAAGCAATTGAACATCATTACTACCGGGGCCCAAGGTGGCCACAATTTTAGTATTGTGGCTGATACGGGTTAAGTCACGTTTGACGGTATTCATTGACATCCTTTCTGGTAAGCCTACTGTTATTAAGAAACAAATTGTAACCTGAAATTCTTTTATTTTGGTATAAAATTACAGAATTTGTGATTCAAACCAAACTTTTAGTAATCTTTTTCAATCTTGCCATCGCAAAGTAAAATTTATAGCCTGCTGCAACGGCATACTTTTATCAAATAGCACATAAACCATTATAGTTTGTCACTTAATACATATTTTTTACATGGGCAAATAGCCAAATTTGTACTGAATAATGTATTATATTTTTGTAATTTATACATTAATTTTTCATCAATAATGAACCGCTTACTTACCTCTCTCCCGATTTGGATTATTCTAGCAGACATGATTTACGGCCTCGGTTTAAATATTTCCCAAAGCATGAATCGTCAATCCAGCCAAGCACAAACCGACACCGTTACACCCGATATTGCTTTCAGCAGCCTGCAGGTTGTCTCCAATGGCGGGATGATTCTCATCATTGGCTTTGGCTTAATCGTTCTATTACAACTCAACCGAACCGTATTACAAAAAAAAATCTTACCCATCGGCATTTTCAGAACATTAGGGCTGATTGCCGTATTAGCGTTTAGTCTGCCCTCGCTATGGGAGTGGTTTTGGGCAATCACATCGCTTTTATCCGGCGATAATGTATTCAATTTTAACAATATCCGCTATTTAATCAGCGCCCTATGCTTACCGGCCATTGCTTTACTTTGCTTATATCGCTTATTTGGTTGGTATCGCTTACATAAAGCTTTACCTGCACCGAGCGCCCAAACCTAACATGAAGCGCAGAAGCTTAAAAAATCAGCATAAATATTTGTTCATAGAGACAGTGACTTGCTGAATAGTTTTTATGCAAAAAGCCGTCTGAAACAATGATTTCAGACGGCTTTTTGTATTGCTAAAATAATAATAGTGCGATAGTCATGATGATCACGTTATCTCTAACGATATTCTTTAAGTCAAACAAACCTATTTGAATATAAGCGATTAACGATGGGGCTTAGGAAGCAAAATCATCAAAAAACCTGATAAGCTCCTAATATGAAACTAAAAAATAAGTATCAAAAGTTCAGCAAAATTTCAGAGCAAAAGTTT
>NZ_PDBT02000007.1:0-49388 GCF_002551535.2 Neisseria sp. N95_16 | reverse complement strand
TATTAGGTTTGAACTTGTACAGCGTTTCTAAGAGCTATTAGGTTTGAACTTGTACAGCGTTCCTAAGAGCTATTAGGTTTGAACTTGTACAGCGTTTCTAAGAGCTATTAGGTTTGAACTTGTACAGCGTTCCTAAGAGCTATTAGGTTTGAACTTGTACAGCGTTTCTTGCAGCTATGCAGCTATGCAGCGTTACAGCTATGCAGCGTTACAGCTATGCAGCAACTTTTAAACTAATCGCCAAACAGTTTACGCTTTTTGCGGGTAAACTTTTGGCGATTACAGCGGTTCCCTTATACCCTATTATTAGCTAAGTGTCAAAGCTCATTAATATATTCCATTACATAAGTGACTTTGCCGAAATTTAGGTTGGGAATTTTTTATTTAGCTTTTATTTTTTTTTTTCTATATAAAAAAACATGTCGGTGAATTTTCTGTAAAGAAAGTCTAAATTCTCACACCATTTAGGTTAAAGCACGTTAGTAGAATTTAACACTAATCCAAATTACCAATAACAACAACGACTTAGAATGTAAAGACGCTGTTCAAGATACACATTAACAGGCTGCTGTCAACAAAAATTTGGTCAAGACCTGCGTTATCCAAGGAGACCTGCGTTATCCAAAACACCCTTCTAGGGTAACGCAGGTCTGTTAATTTCTGTTAAAGGATAACGCAGGTCTGCTGAAAATCATCCTAAGGATAACGCAGGTCTGCTGAAAATCACCCTAAGGATAACGCAGGTACCCTTCTAGAATACCGCAGGTACCCTATTTTGGATAACGCAGGTCTAATGTAAAGACGCTTTTTTTAGACCTGCGTTATCCAAGGAGGCACCTGCGTTATCCAAAATGGACCTGAGGTATCCAAATAGCACTTACGTACAAGGTTGTATCTATTAACATATAAATATGAAACTTTAGACTTTAACAATTAGCTAACATAAAGTTTACATTTAATTACAAGTTAAACCATACAAACTAGCTTCTTAGCACTCAAAGCACAGTTCTCAACATATTGCAATCATGTTTTACTGTATTGACCCAAGGAAAAACAAACACGCTGCCCCACTGCAACCTAGATTTAAGTACGAAATCCATTCAAATTTGAACATACGCTGCAATCCGCAGCCAAAATTGCCTACATTTTAAGCAATTTGACTGAAAATCGCCTCTCACGGCCAATTTCGCATTAATATATTAAGGAGTTTCCATCATGAAATATAGTCGAGATAAAGAGTTTCACAGGTATGTGAAGATACTTTTGAGTGAACACCCACCCAATTGGCAGGTCATCGCAAGCGGCAAACACCTCAAGCTGCTGCATACCCCAACCGGAAGAAAGGTACCCATCCCCTTCAGTCCTAGTGACCGAAGGGGATTTTTTAATTTCAAGGCTCAAATAAGGAAGATACATGATTAAGTATTACAAAGATGGTTACAGTCCGTGGGCTGTAGCACCCGACGGCACACTGTTGTTGATGATGGCTGAACAGATGGTTGACCGGTTCGAATTAGATTCAAATCCGTGGCTGCCTTGCCTGATTGCCAAGGATTTAAGTATCAAACTATATAAGCATGCTGATTTGAAATTCTTACCTTGTATTTACAAGGAAGGCCTGAGCAGTTCAAACACCATCCATATTCGGTTGCGCGTCCGAGACGAATATCTCGACCTTGAGAATCCAATCCGCAAACAATTGCTGGAATGGGAAAATTCTCACGCCCGAGACCGATTCGATTGGGGATCGATAAAAACGGTTTTGAACGCCGGTCCGGTTTTGCTGACTACCTTTGACGATAAAGTAGCGCTGTCTGCCGGTGTTGAGGTATGGGATTTGAGCTTGACTCGTAGAACTTTCTTTAGGGTGCCGGCATTTTTGCTGGTAGAAGATACTAATTAATAGGAGTTAGTAAAGATGATGAGCAAATTTCCTAAATGGGGTGAGTTAAACCCCTCTGAAAAGTACGGATTCAGTAAATTATTAGATTACGTGAAAGCTGTTTACGAGGGTCGTGAACAGCGTGGGAATTACCCAAGTTACACGAATTGTCATTTAAACATACCGGCTGAGGTTGGTCAGCAGTATAAGTTGCTGAACACGATGGTGTACATACCGGACTGGTATGTACCAATGGCTGTCAAGCACGTAGAAGCTTTGATGTCTATGGGTAGACATGGTTGGAAGCCGGTTTCAGCTTTATGGTACAACTTAACCCAATGGGAAGACGGCGAGTTGTCTGACGATGATGAGATTTGGTTTCAAATCTTAATGCAACTGCCACATATTTCGGAAGTTGATAAAACCAAAATAGCTTATTGGCAGAGTCCTGAGAAATGCGTCAAAGGAATTGAGACTCGGACTACTGTAGGCAGGTATGGGTCTAGACAGCTTGGGTTTGAGCATGGTGGAGGCTTCTTAGACGGGCTGCTAGCACATCATAAGGTGCTGCAAGGTGGTGTTGACGTTGAGTTCGTTGAGAATGACGATGTTGACGGCTGGAAGGAAGTCTATCGCAGTCCGTATATTAAGTCTTGTATGAACAATGACGAGTATGGTGTGACGCGACATGATACATACCGCTGTTATGCCACTTCGGCATTTGGCTTAGAAAACAACGGGTTACGTTTAGCCTATTTGCCGGATGCTATTGAAGGCAGGAAAAGTGCTAAAGCTCGTGCGATTGTGCATGAGCCGAGCAAGTCATTTGTCTCAGTTTATGGCTCAGGTGACTTAGAAAATAGGTTAGGAGAGTTAGGTTATACCAAGGAGTCCGGGTATCCGAGGGGTTTGATTTTGTGGACTGAATCGACGCACGACGGGTACATTGCGCCGTATATCGATGGTGACACGTATCAAGCTTCATTGCATGAAGGTGAGGAATCTTGGTTTGAATTGGAGGCGTGGGAAGGGGACTATTCACTGGATTGCGCCGGTGGTTTGGTTAACGCTCAACTCACTTGCACTTGCTGTGGAGGTACTGTTTCCAATTTGTATGGTCCAGTGCTGCATGAAGATGGTGATGGCGACTTGGTAGAAGGTGAAGTTTGTTATGATTGTTACTATGACACTTATAACATGAACTACTTGGGTGATTACATGAGCGTTCATACAGATGTGGAGTATATCATTATTGGTGGTGAGCGTTATGTATTTACCAATGAGAACTTGCGGTATTACGAGATTGAGTACTCTGAATATTTAAATGAGTACTTGTTGGAATATGTGTATTCGGACTATTACGAGTCTTACGTCGATTGTGGGGCACAGCTCTTGGAATACTGTGACGATTACATTTATACGTACGACTGTAAGCGTCTTTGGAATGAGGAATTAGTAATTGAGGACCACGCTGAGCGAATTGAGGTTGAGGGTGTAGATTATTGGATTCCGAAGGCTGGGATTAGTAATACGACTGACGAATGGCGTAAGGCGTTTTTTGAAGAGGTTAATAAGCCGCAGGTTTCAGAATCTGCGGCTTAATTTATAGGGGTTAGATAAATGTTTGATTTGAATGAGATTTTGGAATTAAGACGACCGCATGGGTCTAAGACTGAAGATGAATTCGTTAAGGATTTGGTTAAGCGGTTATCCGCAGAAGGTTTTAATCCGGTGCAAGACGCATTTGGGAATGTGACTGTGGATAATGGAGGCACGACGGTATTCACGTGTCATACGGATACGGTGCATGCGGCGAAGGCTGAAGGTATTCAAGGTTTGGTTGTGGATACATTTGGCATGATGATGCTGTCTGATCCGAATCAGGGGGATGTACTGGGCGCGGATGATGGCGCGGGTATCTATGTTCTGTTGCAGTTGCTGCTGGCCGGTGTTAAAGGTCGATACGTATTCTTTCGGGCGGAAGAAGTCGGAGGTTTAGGTTCCGAGGTTTACGCCAAAGAATATGAGGCTGAGTTAATGCGGTATAGTCGGGCGGTAGCGTTTGACCGGAAGGGCGTGAATGAGATTATCACGCATCAGTGGGGAGGACGTTGCTGTTCTGATGAATTTGCGATTGCTCTGAATGCGCAGTTGGGTTTGGATTTGAAACCAAGTGACAAGGGTACGTTTACCGATACGGCCAATTTGACGCATTTGATTTCAGAATGCACCAATGTGGCTGTCGGATATTACGACCAGCATACACCGGCTGAGAGTTTGGACACGGTGTATCTGGAACGCTTGATTCAGGCATTAGTTCAAGTGGACTGGGACAAACTTCCTGCGAAGCGGGAACTGAGTCCTAAGTATGAGGACTTAGGACTTGAATCTTCGTATGATGACTGGGGGACGTATGGGTATAAAACCCGGCAGGGGAATCCTGAGATGGAGCAATTGATTGACTTTATCAGTTCAGGTAATATTTCCGCTGAAGACTTGGTTTATGAGATGCCCGACCAAGCGGCGGAATTGATTGAATACTTGATATGGGGTTAAAAATGGCTAGAGTATATCTAAATTTCGGAGGGTTTTACGCGACTGAACATGGTAAACGGGTTGAGGCTTGGATTAACCCTGATTGGGATGATTACAAGAATATATACGATTGGAATGAAGCTTATCGTATGTATGGCCAGTACTATGTTGAGTGGTTTAATTCCTTATTTGATACAAATTTGGAATTTGTATCAATTTGGAAGCCTGAGACGTTCTATATGCAGGTAGAGTCTATAGAAGTAAGCGTGAACGAACGCGATGCAAGCTTGCTGAGAGATGTGGCTTATACAGAGTTTGGCGATGACTATTTTTTGATTTTAAACCGGGCGGTTAGGTCACGCGCTGGGTATCTGGCTGAAGACTATTATTTGCCGATTGAACAGGCGATGGATAGGAGGCTTGAGTGCGTACTGGACTGTTTACTTGAGAAGTTGGAGGCGGATTGGGATACATACTATTATGAGGTGGTCGTACCTCAGATTCCTGAAGAGGAAGCCTTTCAGTTTTAAGGGATTAAATATGAGTGGATACGATAGAGACTCCAAAGGTGTATCAGGCGCTGACCGCCTTTGGTTAGAAATTATCGGGCATGACCATGAAGCCCGAATGCAGAGGGCGCATAAGAATCTACTTGAGAAAAAAGCCGCACATCGTGCGGCTTTGTTGCATCTGGAAGATGTGAAAGTTGGGAAGGTTCGGGATTTGCTGATTCGGTTTCGGAATAAGGAAATCAGCACACTGGAATTAGATAAGATGATTAAGACGCTGTGTGGTACGACGCAGCGGCAATGGTTAAGGAGTTAGAAATGGCGCAAATTATTTTTGAAACGTTGAATGATGCTTATGCAGTCAAGGATAAGTTTCGCGTAATGGGTCGGGACTGTTACCCGATGGGAGTGTATGAGTACATTTACGATTATCTGTCTGAATCGGAAGAAGATTATGTGAACTTGGACGTGATTGCTTGGTGCTGTGACTTAAGTTGGGTGACTTTGGACGTGGATTCTGAGTCTTATGATGAAGACTTTCAAACTAAGTTGCACGAACTGGGTCGTGAGACTTCGATCATTCATGCGAATGAAGAGACTGGGGAGATTTGGTTTTTCAGTTATTGATTTATAGTAGCAACTAACAAGTGGATTTAATGATGAAGGTAAATCCACTTGTTTTAGTTTCCACTTATCTTATACAATTACTGTATAAATTTAATCGTTAAATGTATAAACGACATAAGGGTAGATATGAAGATTGGGGTAATAGGTCTTAAAGGCAGCGGTAAGGACACAGTGTCTGAGTTTATCGCCAAAGACACCGGGTTCCAGCGCACTGCTTTCGCCTATCACATTAAGCAGGTGGTGGTACAGGCTTTTGGGATTAATCCTGATTGTCGTGAGACTAAGGAAGTAGGGTTTGAGTTTGGGGAAGCAGGTCTGAAGAAGTTGTTTGACAGTCACTGCCGTTTGATGATTTCCCTTCTACAAGTAGAAGGGTTCAGCACGTTGAGATACTCGTCCTGTTTGCAAGTATTTGATTTTTCAGAGTTTAGGCAAGTATTTCTAGAAGACGGCTGTAACACTGTTCGTCAGGAAATTAGTCCTAGACTGTTGATGCAGTTGTACGGCACGGAATTTGTCCGAAATAAGATTTCCAAACGTTTTTGGGTTTCTTTGATTAAATCTTCTCGTGAGAATTTGATTCTGACCGATGTCCGTTTTCCTAATGAAGTGGAAGTTTGCGACCATCTTCTTTATATCATGCGGGACGGGGTAGGGCCTGAAGATGAGCCTCATGCGTCGGAGGTATTAAGTGCCACGATGTACAAACTGCTAAAAGACGGTGCGAGTGCTAAAGAGTTGGAAGCATTTACCGGCGTGCCGACTGCTTACATTATGAATAACGGTTCGATTGAAGATTTAGAACCTAAGGCGAAAGCCTTTGTGGATATGATTGGAGTATCAAAATGAAGGAACAGCGAATTTATACGTCGCCGTTGGTTGAGTTGTTCGATGCTGTAGAACACTCGCCGCCTAAAGAAGCAACCAAACTACTGGTTCTCAGTAAATACGGCATACTGGGGTTGGGTTCATTTGATTCTAACTTCCATGTTGCGTGGGGTTATCTGCCCAAAATTCCAAAATCAGTAAAGGAGCGCATGAGTGAAGGTATTTAAACCTATGTTGGCTGCAAAGTTAGACGACATCAAATCGTTGAACGTGTGGCCCATACTAATGAGTCCGAAATTGGACGGGATTCGCTGCATTGTCCGTGACGGAGTTGCCTATTCCCGAAGTAACAAACCGATTCGGAATGAATATATCCAACAGATTTTTCAGAAACATAAAGAGGTTTTAAACAACCTAGATGGTGAATTGATTGTTGGGGAAGTGACATCTGATGACGTGTATCGAACAACTAATTCAGCAGTTATGAGTATAGAAGGCGAACCTGAGTTTACCTTCTATATTTTTGATGACATTAGCAACCCTACCCTACCCTTTACCCAACGTTTAAATAATCTCAAATCACGACAGTTACCATCTTTTGCCGTGATTTTGGAGCAATCAGCAGCAAGTGATTGTGAAGAAGTCTTCAAGTATGAGGCTTACGTTACTGGTCTTGGGTATGAAGGTGTCATTCTGAAAGACCCTAACGGGGTTTACAAGAATGGGCGGTCTACTGTCAAAGAGTCAGGTATGTTGAAGTTGAAACGATTCACCGACGCGGAAGCGGTTTGCATCGGGTATGGTGAACTATACCGAAACAACAATACTGCGTTTAAAAACGAATTGGGTCACACAGCCCGCAGTAAAGAATCAGAAGGTTTGGTTCCAGCAAACACGCTAGGCTACCTGCTTTGCCGGACCTTGGAAGGTGTGGACTTCAAAGTAGGAACTGGGTTTTCACAAGCTGAACGAGATTCTTTATGGCAATCGCCTGATGATTTGATTGGAAAGCTTGTGAAGTATAAGTATTTCGATGTCGGTATTAAAGAAGCCCCGCGACATCCGGTGTTTTTAGGGTTTCGTGACGAAATCGACCTATGAACTTGTTTTACCTTCTAGGTTGTGTGGCCTTAGTTTTGAAGTTGTTACAAGTGTTTCAGTACACATGGGGCGCCGTAATTACGTTATTTATATTAGGCGCAGTTTTTAACCTACTAATACTTCCAAAAGAAGTTAAACAACATAATAAGGATTTGTAGATGCAGATTTCATGCAAAGTTATTGCAGACAGTATATCCGATTCAGGTAAGCGGATTACGACACTGCAACTTACTATGCCACGATTCATTTTATCGCAGTTTAATAAGCATCGGGCATTTAGCAATAACGCTGCGAGTAGTCGGGCGATTCCGGTAAACAAATTGATTCAAGAAGTTCGGAATAATCCGGTGATACCGGTTAACTGGGGTCAGAATCAAGCCGGTATGGTCGCGGAAGTGGAAGTCACGGCTGAAGTGGCTGAACAAGCCAAAAGCGTATGGCTGCAAGCGGCCAAGGCAGCGGCTGATTTTGCGCAGAAGCTGGACGAAGCTTGTATTCACAAGCAAGTAGCAAATAGGATTTTGGAACCGTTTCTGTGGTCGCATGTCGTGGTTACTTCGACTGAGTGGGAAAACTTTTTCAATTTGCGTTTGGAATATGACAGTCAGCCTGAGATGCAAGAGTTGGCTCGTTGTATGAAATCGGCGATGGACAGCAGTACACCGGTTGAACGCTACGAACACCTGCCCTATTTGCTGGAGCATGAACTTGAGTCTGAAGACTTAAGTTTTTCTGACAAGTACATGATATCTGCTGCCCGATGCGCACGGGTATCCTATAAGAATCATGACGGGTCAGTTGCTGATATAGAGAAGGATTTCAAATTGGCGAAACGACTTTTAACAAGTAAGCATATGACCTGTTTTGAGCATCAAGCATATGCCTTGCCGTATGCTAAACAAGGTTCTAATAACTTTAGAGGTTGGTTTCAAGTTCGGAAAGAATTGGAGAGTTCTAATGAAGACTGATTTTGTGATTCAAATGGTTTTGATGTTTGTGATGGCTGTTGGTTACTCGGCTGGTTTATCGGCATTGAAATACTTTGGAAAGTTTGACGGGTCGTGGATTGAATGCTTCATGTTCCTGTTGATTTACTTAGCTCTGCTTGGCCTGTTCACGATTGTCGTGATGGTCAAGTTAATGCTGGAATGATGGCTAGTCGGAATTTAAAGAACCTCACTCTTTTGAGTGAGGTTTTCCTAATATGAAAGCTATTGTATGAATAAATTTAAAGTTGGAGACAAAGTTTACTCAGTCTCGAAGGGTCGATGTATATACACATTAGAGAGTAACTACCCTAATAGACTTTACCCCTTACGTATTTCCAATGTGGCAGCCTTTACTGAGGAAGGTCGTATTGTAGACCATATCAGTTACTTGCCGGATTTACTGCCGGCAACGCCGGAAAATTATGAGTTATTAACTAAATTGTTTGGGGATGTTTGGGAACAGCCTGAAGGATATAGTCTGTTCTCAGCTTCTGGAACTACGAAACGTAAGGTAATTCAGTTTCATATAGAAAGTAACCAGCAGTTAATTATTTTGTGTGATGACGGTACTTTTTGGCGTAGTGGTAGTCTGTTCTATCCTTCTTGGAAGAAGTTGTGTGATGCTCCGCAAGATTAGGAGATTAAGATGGGAACATCAAAACCGGATTTGATTATGTGTCCACAATGTACGGAGTTGCGGGCACCAAGTTACTTTACTCGACAACGCTGGATTGACGGCCAATGCGTAAACGTCGATGAACCGTTTAAGACATGCAGGACTTGCCGAATGCGTGGCGTTAAAAAAGCACGGGGCGAGGTTACCACTTGGAAACCATCGACTATTGAAGCAGACAAGCCGCAATATTGGTCGGTAGGCAACGACAAAATCGCTCAAGCTGTTGTAGAGCGAATTAAATCTAAACTTTAAGGATAAACATCATGGCACTTGAATTACACGTTATAGAACGTTTGAAAAAAGAAATTTGTTTGTATGTACTGTCAACTCACCCTTACCTTGAAGACCCTGAGGGTTACTCAATGAAAGATTGGGCTGACTGGTTCGACAAGGCGATTAGTCGTGAAATCGACTTTGAAGAAAAAGATGAAGATGGTTACTACATCTACGGTTTGACGGAACAGTTTGAGTACTATGAGTTGCCGGTAGCGTTGATGTTTGTGTATGACATCATGCTGACAGCGGCGTTGACGTTGCACGGTTAAGACAAAATAGTTTGAAGAACCTCACTCTTTTGGATGAGGTTCTTCGCAAGAAGTGGAAGACAAAAGGATACCGCGTGACTAAAGATTGTTTATCAAGCCGTTTTAGCGAGCGGTATTCCGAAAACTTACTAAACCTATCAAGAAAGGAAACAACATTATGCTGTATATTGCTGTCACACCACACGGGAAACAGTTCCCGAGAAACATCATCCCAATTCCAAGTAGGCACCACTTACTGCAAATGGTAAAAGACACCATCTATTCAGGCAAGTGTGACTTGGCCGACCTGCCACACAATCCGAATCAGGCCAACATTAAACAGTTGCTTAAGATTCTAGACTACTTGAACGATGAGTGCCACAGCAAGACTACACGCCGAGAGTTCCTACGATTCCACGGGAAGCGTCAAGCATGATTCGGTGAGCTGTCGAGAAATCGGGCTTTTGAAACTTATTGCACTTGTAATAAGTGCGGAAGGTTAATTAAATGAAAAACTGGGTAATTAAAAAATTAGGTGGGTTTACAGCAGAACAACATAGTTTGATGATAAGAGTCTATCAGAAAGACATAGTCGAATTAAAGAGGTTATTTAAAGAGGTAGAAGAAGATTACTTGAATGAATTTCAATCAAGAAAACAAACCCAACTGGAACTTGAACGCTTGAAAGAATGGCGCAACAACGTGGCCAAAGTCTTACGGCAAAACAAAGTTCCGCACCATATCGTGAATAAAGTAACGGAGATTCCATCATGACTACTATCGAACATGGAAAATCACAAGGCCACCCATACGCGAATCTTATCAGGCTGCGCCGTAAAACTAATTTTGAGCCGTATAAAAAACAGTTGGGAGCGTTAAATGAGGTGCAGCGCATTGAGCTACTTGACACTTGCTGCGACCAAATTGTGACCGCTGTCGGCGTGGCCTATATGTTGGGCATGGATATTGAGGGCGCATTAGCTGAGGTTATCCGAAACAAATTGAAGGTCTAAGGTAAAGATTTTTAAATTGGTTATTCCCCGATTTTGAGGATTATTAAGGACAGAAAATGAGCAATTTAGTAGAACGCATTCATCTGATGTTATACATTCAGGATGAATTAAACAGTAAATTAGATCCAGATTGGAAACATCGAAATTGGAATTTCAGGCTGGCGGCTCAGGTTGAAGCTTATGAGGCATTAGACCATGTAGGCTGGAAGTGGTGGAAATATAACACACCTGACTGGGAGCAAGCCCGTATGGAGTTAGTAGATATTTGGCACTTTCTTCTCAGTGAGTTTATCGTACAAGATACTCCGGCAGAATACTTTGCAGGTTATTTTACAAATCTTACAATCCCTAGTGATTTGGATAAAGGTAAAGCAATCCAAGCATTAGCCGATTATGGTAGAAACACAGGCTGCATCCGAACTGTCTTAGAATTCACCACAATGATGGAAGCACTTGGGTTGAGTTTTGAAGAATTGGAGAAATGGTATCTAGGAAAGTACTGCCTGAACAAACTTCGCTGGTCACATGGTTATGCAGAGGGCTCCTATATAAAAATCTGGAATGGTAGAGAAGACAACGAATACCTTACCGAATACCTCAATAGCCGAGAAGCGATAACTATTGAAGAAACGTCTAAGTATCTAGAAGACATTTACACTTCAATTAAACACTGAAACTTATCCAATTTATCAGGCTGCGCCGTAAAACTTCGCCGTTCACGGCGGAGATATAAGGCGCGGACTGCGTAGCAGTCCTAAAACCGTTGATACAAGAGGTATAATATGAATTTAGCAACGATGGTAAGAGTCCCTTTGGTTGATGGCTCAGGAACTTTGAAAAATTATTACCTACCTATTTACCAAGGTTGGATATTGGTCAAACCTTTGGTTGAACTGGTAGGCATGAGCTGGACAAAGCAATTTCTAAAACTAAAGACCTTGTCTTATGTAGAGCAGAAGCAGTTAACGCTGCCTGCGTCAAACGGGGACTTAGTACAGCAGTCACGTTATTACGTTTGCATTCCGACTAGCCGTACCTTAGACTATTTACTCACATTAAACCCTAGAAAGTCTGAGACAAAATCCAGATTATCAACTTTAATTAAATTACTGCCGGAATTACTTAAAGAGCCTGAAGGTCAAGAACCTGTACCGGATACCCTACCGGAATTAGAAACCGAAGTGATACAAGATGCCCGAACGGTAGATGAAATCTATAAAGAATTGTTTCCGATTACAGTCGATAAACCTTTGGATAGGTTGGACTATATCCGAAAAGATTTGGTTGCAGTCGGTCTGAGAAATGCCGAAGAAATCAACTACATTTGCAAAGGCGCTGCAGTCTTGATTCTAAGTCATAAGGCCGATGGCAATCATCTCAGTTCTCATGTATTTGTTCACACATACGAACAAGGTGACTTACTGAAAGCAGCTAAAGCAGGATACTACCCTATACCGGAATTTTTCCGAAGATACCCTAGCGAATATCAACAACTTAAAATGTGGACGGTACAAGTTGAGCGTCAAAACGATTCCATCAAATCGCCTATCGTCTCAGCAACCAAGGTTCGTGTACCTTTAGCAATGGCTCCTTGGTTTACCGACAAATTCGCCGAAGAGATTTCGAGATTAAAATATATTGCACAGGTAGTTGAAGATAGGAAGAGAAAGGCTGAACTGAAGGAAAGAGTACTTCGAGGCGATTCTCTAGATGACTTACTTGAGTTTGACGATTATGAATACTACGACTTTATCCACAACGATGTTAACGCGTCTTAACGAGTACAACGCAACGGCTCCAAAAATCCACTTCAGTCCGCGACAACAGCACTATCCTTTTGAACTTTACTTAGAGCTCAAATCGGCCGGAATGCAGTTTGAACACCTTCCTTTATTTTACTCGGATGCAACAGAGGAAGTTTACCGTAAATATAAACTCCCCTACCCTTTATACCCATACCAAAAAGCATGGGTTGATGCTTTTGCTACCAACGAAGCCGCTGCGATGTATTTTCAAGTAGGGGCCGGTAAGACAGCTACTGCGACAGTCGCTGCTTTGCACCAACTAATGCATCATCAAGGTCATGTCATTATCCTCATGCCGCCAATTCTGTTGGACCAATGGGAAGCTTGGCTTAAAAAGATTGAAGGTATCCAATCCGTTTGCTTATATCGGGGTTCACCTACCGAACGGGAAAAGTTGGATCTGGATGCCCAATTTGTTTTGATGTCTATGGATATATTTAAACGGGACTTCAAACGTATCTATACCTTTTATGCAACCCGTAACGCCACACTGATTGTAGACGAAGCAGTCTGCGTTAAGAATCCAAGCACACAGAATCACAAATGTGTGTGGGCTTTTCACAATCTCAACACCTCGAAAATCTCGACGCAGTCGCAAAGACCTTCTACAGCAACACGACTGCAGCAAACCCGACCGAAAGTGGATACTTCAGCAGTCGATAAACTCAAAGCCATGCTCAAGGAGAAATACCGATGAAACCTGTACGACACCTTATATTGATGACCGGTACACCGCTTACCACACCTATGGACGTTTTTGGTTATACCCGATTTACCTACCCTCAAGCGTACTATTCCCAAGCTTGGTTTGAAGCAGCGCACGTTGTAGAGCGTGATATGCACGACAACGTTACGAAGTGGAAAGACAAAGAACTTCTGCAAGAAAACTTTTTGCACAACGCTGCAAGGGTTTTCCGAAGAGAAATTGACGAAGACCTACCTCAAGTGACCTATGAACCAATAACTTATTCCCTCACACCTGAACATAAAGCAGCGTACAACCAATTAGCCGAACTGGCTATGACCGAAGTTGAAGGGAAGAAATTATCGGCAACGACTGTTCAGAAGTTGAACACCATGTTGCAGCAGATTATCATCGGTTATGAAGGCTTCTTTGAAACAGACTCTCAGAAGAAGAAGGCACGCAAGAAGGTCGCAGGTTTTGATTTACTGGATGAAGTAATGGATTCCTTAGGTACTAGGAAATTAATCGTATTTGCCTATTTTCAGAAATCTATTACCGCATTAAAAGACCACGGGAGTAAGTACAACGCAGTCGCCATTTACGGCGGCATGACCGACAAACAGCGTCAAGAAGCCTTAAGTCAATTTCTTGAAGATGAAGCCTGTCGCCTCCTGATTGGCCAACCTTTGAGTATGGGTTCCGGGTTGGATTCTCTTAAAGATGTTTGTTCAGACATACTCTTTTTAGAGTTACCTATGATAGCCAAAGATTTTGAACAGGCTGTAGGCCGCATCGATCGTAACGGGCAAAAAGAACGCTGCCATGTACGCATCGCCACAGCAAAAGGTACGTTACAGGTCAGACGACAAAAGGCTTTGTTGGATAAAGACGAGCAAGCCAACGAAATTCAATTAAATATGAAAGACTTGAGAGATTGGATATACGGCGATGAATAATTGGTATTTTTATGCCCAACACGGAAAAGGGCAATGGAAGCCTTATACTTCTGAAGATAAGTTGGAGGTATTAAAAAATGATAGACCGGACTTTATCACAGCCTTGGAGGTCAACTGCCTCCCCGATAAAGATGGGAAATATCCTAAAGCACTAGCATACCGAGGTGATTTGTATCTGGATTGGGACGGCAAGGATGAAATCCAAGATGTTCTGGACAGTGTCAAAAGGTTCATGTTCAAGTTGGAGAATTTGAAAGTTGACTTGAACCAATTACGTTGGTGGTTATCAGGCAACAAAGGAGTTCACTGTGTTATCCCTACAGGGGTCTTTCTATCTGAGGGCACAGTTAAAAGTTTAAACGGCAAAGGACATCCTTCCCTACATCACATCTACAGAAGAATGGTATCAGATAACGACCTGATTACCGACCACATGGATTTAAGTATCTATACCGGAGGCAAAGGTCGTATGTGGCGTGTAGAGAACATGCCAAGAACGCTGTCAGACGGCCGGACGACTTATAAAGTTCCCATTACCGCTGCCAATCTGAAAAATTTAGATGAAGCCCGTTATTGGGAGACGGTTTCCGAACCCCGAGAGCCTATTTACCCAACTCCAGCGATTAAGAACTTAAGTCTAAGTACACTATTCTCTATTTCGTTAGATGAAGTGAATCGGGCTTTAAAATTGAGAGACGACAACTGTAAAAACGAGATGAACTTTTACGACTGGCAAGAAATCCCTTCTACCATTCGAGCAGCATTTAACGGAGAAGGTATTTCAAGCCACCTGGATTTAAACACAATTAAGATTCAACTATGCGTCGCGGCTGTGGCAACCAAGTTTCCAAAACTGTCAGACGAAGATGCCTTTATTGAATCTATTCAAGGTTTCATCCAAAGTCGTGTCGGCACCCCCGGCGCAGCGCACCAAACTGCCCAACAAATTGAGCAGTGTATGCGTAACGGTTTCCGTTCCATTGCAGAAAACTCCTGCTATGCCTACACCCCTCAAGCATTTGCTTCTATCTTAGATACTAAACATAAGGATAACCTTGATTACCAAGGGCGGGATGTGACAGGTGAGTCCGGACAAGACCCTGCGATAACCAATCAAGCGGACTTCCAAGGCAACTGTTTTGCGAATGACGGCGGTGTCATTATTATCGAAGGTAATAAAAAGGAGAAAAAAGATAGGGCTGTATCCAATTATTCATGGTGTCAAAACAGTTTGATGAAGATTGTAAATGACGTAGGAGAGATTCAGGCATACAGCGTTATACCTTTGATTGATAAGGAAGAGAGACCGCGTACCACTATCTCATTGGATTTACAGTTGAATACGGCAAAAATGTGTCGCCATGTGATGTCTTTAGGCGGTCATTTGGAGTTCGTCAGCAGTCAGACATTAAGTCAGGTTCGCAGTGCTTGGCTTAATTGGTTGGGTTCAGGCGCAACCGAACAAAACGACTACAAATCTGTTGTGAGTCGCGCCCCTATCGTAGAGGCGGTTCGTTCAGAAGGTATTTTTGTTCAGTCCCGCGTCTCTTCAGATGAGTTAGACCCTGAATCTATCCCTTTAGACGAAAGATACAACGTATTTTGGGTTGAACCTACCAACATTGTTGACGGCGAATTGGTCAATAAGAAAGACACGGACGGCAAACGTCTTCCAGACCCTTTGTTTTATGACCCTGTTAACCCTGAAGGAAGTTTTGGAATTGAATTATCCAGAACCAATCAGACATTGGAGACCACACGAACCCCTTGTAAAGAATCTGTTCGAGCATTATTGGAGTTAAACGGAAACTTTCACAGTATGGCAGTCATGCTGGGTTGGTTTACAGCTTGCAGCCTGAAGCACCAACTGTACACAGTGGGTTGTATTACCAATTTCCCGATTCTTCAAGTGTATGGTGAAGCAGGTTGCGGTAAGACCACGACCATGAACCTGATGTTGAAGTTATTCTCATGGAATAAAGACCTAAGATTGAACACTGCCGGTGATGGTACAACCATTGCTTCTCTGCGTATTTCAGCGGCAACTTCGACCTCTATCCCTTTAGTTGTCGATGAAGTTAAAGCCCAAAACCTTGGGCATACACGCTGGATGCCTGAATTCCGCAACTTCCTTCAGAATATCTACACCATCGGCCAACAATCCAAAAAGGCCGGAGGACGGGCAGAAGGAGGACACAGCAGTGAATTGGTTTCAGCCAAACAGTTTGCCCCTGTAGCCTTTTTAGGGGAGACTCTAGAAACCTCACAAACATCGTTAATGGAACGTCTGGCGATTGCCGGATTCCATAAAACCGATAAAGTAGGTAGAGACCAATACGCCAAAGCGTTGATTGATAATCCAAGACCCATTTCGATTTTAGGCTGGTCGATTGTTACATCTGCTATGAACACCCCAATGAGTGAGTTGGTCAATTTATACAAAGATTGTCAGAAGCTCGCAGAAGAAAAGGTGTACACAGGCTCCAATGATCGTATTACGGCAACATTGGCGATGGTGTTAACCGGTTTTAGATTCTTCAGCAAAGTGATTAACAACCGTTACGGTGAGGAATTTAAATCCAAATTAGAATCCATGGAACACGCACTGTTGGATGCCAACCGTTGGAACCGAATCATCTCTTCCGAAGTGGTACGACTGTTGAACTTCTTGTCTCAATCTTCTTATGAAGACAGCGACTTTAACCGAACAGCAGCCGTCAAAGGTCAGCACTATGACTTTGAGGTTGGCACATCATCAGAAGGTGTCACCAAATTCCTGCTTTTGTCTATCGACCGTTTATACACTTTATACAGATTGCGTTGCCGCTCTATCGGCGAAACACCTGTATTTACATCAGAAGATGAGATGTACGAAGCATTACGAAATGCATCCATTACCGTAGATGCTTACCATCATCCTGAATTAGGTCTCAAAACTTTAAAAATTGACCCTAATATTATGGAAAAAGAAGGAGTTAGAATGTTCAAAGATTAATTTACAATTATCGTATTGATTTATACAGTAAATGTATAATATTATCTAATACCACACGGCTTAGGCAACCGTGTGGTTTCACTTGCCTATGATTTATACACTTTATACTTTTCACTATTTACTTTAAAGGACTTCACTATGTTAAACCGAGACTTACACGACATCGACTTCGACACCCCAACTGCCGAGACTACTCACACACCTGTGGTTCAACAACCTACTGCGAATACTTTAACAGCGCAAGCAGCTGCCACAGGTTTAAGTGCTTTGTTCGGCAAATTCCAACGCGAATTGGGTGACGGCCTTTTACCGGCGGAAGCTACCACTTCCTGCACCATCATCTCAGGTCAAATCAAAATGGGCGCTGACATGAATATGAATGCCGGTGACTACTTGACCATCGACCCTTTAAACATCACCAAGTACGAAAAGCTGAATTTAGGTATCCCAAATCCTTCTCAAGACGAGAAAAAGCTTCAAGTCAACTGCTACGACGGCCAAACCGTTTTGTTTGACGAGCAGCAGTATTCCAAATCTGAATTTTTAGAGTTGGTGAAATCTAAAGGTTTCAGCAAAGCCAAATATCAAGACCGAGCAGTGGTTCACGGTTTCTATATCGACTGTGAGCGAGCCGATAAAGTGGAATTGGTTGAAGATGATCGACTGATGGCGATTTACCTTTCACCTTCCAGTCTGAAAGCTTTGCAAGGTTTTGTGATGAAAACTTCCCTGCGACCTCAAGCAGACAAACCTCTTCTGAAATTAGGTAAAGAAGACCGCACTTACAACGGTACAACATGGACTCAATTCAATTACGAACGAGTTGCCGCACCGGAATCTGCTTCCACTGCTTCTGCCGCCTAACTTGAAAGACAAACCGCCCTGAGTATCAGGGCGGTTTATTTGGAGAACACGATGAATATTATAGGTATCGATACCGAGACTACCGGTGTAACCGACAACGACGACATCTTACAAATCGCTGCCATCAAAATCGACCCTGATACTTGGGACATTACAGAGCGGTTTGTCAGCTTGGTAAAACCCAGAGCACCTATTACCCCTGCTGCAGAACTGATTCACGGCATTTCCTACGAAATGGTTAAAAACGCCCCACGAATTGAGGACGTTCTCAACAGCTCCCGTTTGAAAGTTTTAATCGATGAAGCTGATATCGTATTTGGGCATAACATATCCTTCGACCTACGTTTTATCGGACCTGAACTCTTCCATGATAAGAAGGTTTTAGACACTTTACGATTGACAAGAGTAGCTTGGCCCTTACTGAAGTCACACCGACTTCAATCCTTAGTCCAACACCTAGGGCTGCCTTCCCGACCAGCCCATGATGCTCTTGGTGACATTGAGTCTTGTGTGGATGTTTTGAAATTATTTAAAAACTCAGGAAGCTCCATCGAAGATTTACTAAGCGGTCAAGAATTCCTCAAACACAGAACCTTACTTGCTGTGCGGAAATTGGCTGCGCAAAGGAATACTCTATGAAAATCTTAGTAGATATTGCCAGCATTGCCAAACGGGCATTGCTGGCTGGCGAAGACAAGCATAACGGTTACTACGAATACTTACAGTCCGAAGGAAAAGAAGTACTCATCAATTCTGCTACCTACGGCTTGGATAACTTGTGCAAATCCTTTGAGTCCTTTTTCAAGGACTTAGAAGTTTATCCCAAAGATGTTGTTCTGGTGATGGATGGGGTAAACGGTACCCAAATCCGAAAATCTATCAACTCTACCTACAAATCAGGTAGAAGTAAACCTCAAGGTTTTTACCGAGAGTACAACAACATGATGACCCATTTCACAGAAATCATGTTGGGTTTGGGTGCTCAAACAGCCCGTTACGATGGTGTCGAGGCAGATGATTTGATTGGATTCTTCTGCGATACGATAACTGAAGACCAAATCTTAGTTTGGTCAAACGATAAAGACTTACTGATTTGCGCCAAGAATCCTAATGTACACGTCTATTACAACCGAGAGTTAAACCCCCTTCCCTACGGCAACTTCCCTTACGAATTTATCGATGTTTACAAAGCCACTGTTGGAGACGCTTCCGACAATATCTCAGGAGCCAAAGGTTTCGGACCAAAAGCATTTGAAAAAATGTACGAAATTTTCGGTGACAACGGATTGAGGGTTCTGCGTGCTGCAATCCAAAAGAAAGGTTTAGCAGGTTTGTCAGAAGATGTGGCTGCTCTTCCGCAGTTGCAAAAACTGATTGATTATGCACCGGATGTTCAAACCAGTTTGGCACTGGCAGAACTCAAGACCTACTTAATTAAGCCGGAAAAAATCATTTGGTCTCACGGCGTTTGTCAGACAAACGCAACCGTACACCCTTTCTTGAAGGATTTTTCACAACAGGTTACAGGAGTGACAGCCCTCAACTTTGAAATGGCATTTGATGAAATCAAAGAACTGGCTAAGGAATCAGAGGTCATTGCTTTGGATATTGAGACTTCAACACCCGAAGAATCAGACAACTGGCTGTTCGATATTAAAGGTGAAAAACACAATTCAGTCGATGTGTACGGCAGCCGTCTGACCGGTATCTCTTTAACTATGGGCGGAAACTTTCACCGAACATTCTATTTCTCGGTTGACCATCGGGATACGCCAAATGTTGAAAAATCGCTTATCGAAAACGTTTTAAAGTACCTCAACCCCACACACCGGTTTGTGATTCATAACGTCAACTTCGAGTTACCTGTACTGCACAACGAATTTGGTTGGTTTTTACGCGACGTAGATGACACCAAAATGATGGCTTCCTATGTTGACGAAAACAGCAGTCTGGCACTGAAAACCAACAGCCTGCGTTGGTTAGGTTACGAACAAGATACTTATGAAGATACTTTGAAAAAAGCGGCTACCGAAGCGTTCACACCAACCAAAATGAACCATCTGACTTTGCAGGAAGTTCTGCACTACGGAGCAGACGACACCATCTGCACCGCAGCGTTGTACCAATGGTTTCAATTACATATGATGCTGGAGCAAGTTTGGCAGGTGTATCGTGATGTGGAAATCGGCGCAGCCTACTGGGTTGCTCAGGCATTTTTAGACGGCGCTGACATTGACCAAGTGACCTTGGCCAAAATGATTAGTCGTGATGCCCAAGCCAAAACCGAACAAGAGAAAATCCTGTTTGATTACCTGACTGAACAAGGTTGGGAAGGCAGCGTACTGGAGGAAGCAGATGAATCCAGTCGATACACGCCGAAGTGGATTAAATATGCTTTTGAGATTGTCACCGGCCGACCTTTGGAAACTTCGGTTCGTCGTTTTGAACGTTTGGTTTTTGAAGTTCGGGAACAAGGCGCTGAGACCTTGGCCACACTACTTGAGTCTGAAGACCTAGGTCGTTTGAATCAGTACGTGCGTACTCATTTCTCAGGTACTCCGGCGTTTAACACAGGCAGTCCGAAGCAAATGCAGCACTTGATGTACGAAGTCATGCAACTTCCTGTCCGCTTGCGTAACAAACCGACCGATTTGATGCGCCTGAAAGGTCAAGATGGTACGCCACAGACTGATGACGTGGCCATCAATTCAGCGTTGCACTACGACTTACCTGATGCTGATGACCCACGAAGAGCAGTTTTAAACGCGCTCTTGAAACTCAAGATGTACAACACCCGTGAGGGCTTGTACTACAAAACCTACCCGAAACTGCCACACTGGTCAGACCGTAAGATTCGTTCAAGTATGAACCAGTGTGCCACGGTTACACGCCGATTTTCGAGTAGTAACCCTAAACTTAATTGGGCTTCACAGGGGTAACTCTGTGTCGAAAGCTGCCTAAACGGGGGAAGCCCCAAATAATTTGGAGGTAATCCCGTGCTAAATACTGAGGTTTGGGCTGAGGTTAACGACACTGATGGTTTATATTATGTGTCTAATCTCGGAAAAATTAGAAATTCAAAAGGTAAGGTTTTAAAGACCTATACCAACAATAGTGGTTATGCCTGTGTAAAACTTGCAAGCAAACGCCGAAGACACTGTTTAGTTCATAGACTGGTCGCAGAAGCGTTTGTGGTTAACCCTGACCCTAATAAATACAACGTAGTAAACCATTTAGACGCTAACCGTCTCAATAACGTATCGTCTAACCTTGAGTGGTGTAGTACCAAACAGAATTTGGCTCATGCTAGAGCTTTAGGAAGAATGGTCTATAACAAACCCACACTAGGTAGAAAGTTAAAGGGGCAGCGAGTTGGCAGTTCCTCTTACTACGGCGTATTTCGTAACGATTACAAGTACAAAGACACCATCAAAGAGAAGTGGGTTGCGTACTTAAGGGTTAACGGAAAAACTCTTGAGACTAAGAGTTTCGATACAGAGCTGGAAGCAGCCAAATACTACGACTATTTGTTGGACAAATATCAAGTTACGACTAAACCTAAAAATTTCTAAACCTTAGTTAAATGCCTAACGACCATCACGAAAGTGAGTACAGCCAAGCGGCTGGAAACGGCAGCCACCCTTAAATGAGGGTGTTGATATGGTCTGCTCTTACAGGTGACTGTAAGCAGTCTGAAAAGACTGGGTGTAGCGTAGCGAACTACACTGAACACAAGGAATCTACAACAATTGAGCAAAGGTGCAGGTGACTTCCGAACCATTTTCGTTCCGCACAAGAAGAACGCCATGATTGTGTCATTGGACTTTTCTGCGCAGGAACTGCGAATCATCGCCGACTATTCTCAAGACCCGAACATGCTGTCTTGTTACACCGGTGAACACCGAAAAGATATGCACAGCCTTACTGCAGCCGGTATCGCCAAAATGGATTACGAGACATTCAAATCTATTATTGACGATGAAAGTCATGCCCAGCACAAATGGGCAAAAGACATTCGCAAACTGGCCAAGACAGTGAACTTTGGTTCCGAGTACGGTGCTCAAGCACCGAAAATGGCACAAACCTTGATGGTAACCGAAGAAGAAGCACAGCGATACTTGGACGCTAAGTCTCAAGCCTTTTCCCGT
Organism: Neisseria sp. N95_16; assembly: GCF_002551535.2. NCBI lineage: Bacteria > Pseudomonadati > Pseudomonadota > Betaproteobacteria > Neisseriales > Neisseriaceae > Neisseria > Neisseria sp. N95_16. The sequence continues at coordinate 27,251 of NZ_PDBT02000007.1, read as the reverse complement.
TCGGAAAAATGGAAAGAGGAAGTCATCACTGAAGCACACCGATTAGGTTACAGCACCACGATGTTAGGTGTACGTCGACACTTACCCAACTTAAACAGCAGCAATAAGTGGGATGTGATCAAAGCTGAACGTCAAGCCGTGAATTTTAAAGTTCAAGGCTCAGGTGCTGAGATGACCAAACTGGCGATGGCGCGTATGTGGCAAGCCGGTATCCGTCAGAAGTATGACCTGAGATTTTTAGCACCGATTCATGACGAAGTTGTTTTCAGTATCAGCATTGAGGATATGCCACAAGCCATCTGCGAAATCCACGAAGCCATGACTGCACCTTACGCCAATATGCGTGTACCGATTGAAAGTTCCATCTCATTCGGCTGGAACTTTAACGACCAACACGAAGTCGGCGACATCGGGAAGCCAACACCTGAACTGATTCAACAACATATTCAGAATTACATGAGGTAATAATGGGACAAAAGAAATTCCTTTACGAAATCCTAAAATTATTAGAGCGAGGCAAAATTCAAGAAGCCTCTGATGAAATTCACTATCGACTGATGGAACGCGGATTTTACACCCAACCTGTGAAAATCAACCAACAACCTAAAGACTCAGACGTAGGAGGTGAGCATGGCTGACCAGTTCGACCGCGCCTCTGATTTGGAGGAATTAGAACGTTTGAGTTTGTTAGCCTTACATGAAAAGAATAAGGCTGTATCACCGGAGTCAACAGGAAGTTGCCTTTACTGTGGTGAAATTTTGGAAGACAACCGACGTTGGTGTAATACCGAGTGTCGAGACGACTGGGAGAGAATCAACTCATGTCGAAAGTAAACAACGGCAAGAAAGCCGAACAGGCTGTTCAGTCCGTACTCAAATCCATTGACGAACCTTGGTTTGATTGGCAGCGGATGTACGACGCAACTTCAGCCCGCGGTGTCTTTATGCCTCAGACCGGTGACTTTCAATTCTTTACACCTGATGTACACGGTGTCATCGAAGTAAAGTCAACCCAGCATGATTACAGACTACCCAAGTCCGCCTTTTCCGACAACCAACGTGCAAGATTGGAACGCCGTATGTCGGCTGGCGGTAAAATCTTTGTCATCGTATGGCATTGGACTTTGAACGAGTGGCGATTCATCAATTATCAGGATGTACATCAAGCGTTTAACGTCCAAGGTCAAGCGTCTTTGGACTTGAGAACTATCCCGACTTACCCAACTGCAGGGGAAGTGGTCACAAGACTGTTGGCCTCTGTCCTATGACCTAATTCAGGCGACCTAAGTCGCCTGAATTGCAATCAATAGAAAGGTACTAAGATGTTTTTTAAAGGCGTAAAAGTAAAAACAACTGAATTCGGTTCTGTGGAAGACCCGCTGCCGGAAGCAGTTAACCTTCCCAACATGCCTGAAGGTGTTTCGTTCAACCCTGAGACAGGTATCCTGCAGAACTGTGCTGCACCTAAAACCCCAAAATGCATTGGCTTAAAGTTAGACGACAAAGGTGGAATCTCAATTATGTTTCAAGGTGTTGCTCATTTCTACATCCAACCAGGGGGTAGAGCCGACTTTTCCCGTTATGGTAAGTATGGTAAAGACTATATCTTAGAATGGTTATAAATATGAGACAAACATTTATTATCAATGACTTGCACCTTGGCGTAAAACGTTCCAGCGGTACGACCAAGGCAACCGTGAAAGCACTGTCCGAATGGCAGATGAGCAAATTTTCAGACCTGCTGAAGTTGGCGGAAAAGAAAGACCTACTGATAAACGGGGATTTATTTGACCGTTTTGAAGTTGATAAATCGATTGAATTTGAAGTGTTCACCCATCTGCACCGATGGATGCAGTTCAATCCCGACCAGTATCTTTACCTCTGTGCCGGTAATCACGACTTATCGACCAACAGCGAACGGACATCTTCATTCGAAAACCTCTGTGGCTATCTTTCCGTCGTTGATACTCGCCAACAATTGAAAGTAGTTGCAGGGAATACCGCTTTACATATTCCAAACGCATTTACCATTGTGGCACATCATGCCAACCAAACCTTATTCGATGAAGCCCTAAACACTGTATTGGCGAACCATACAGATATTAAATATGTTTTTCTACATGCTAATTTAATGTCACCTTTTGCCGAACACAGTGACCACAGTCTGAACGTATCCGAACAGCAGCTTCAAACCTTTGAAGACAAAGGTGTAACACTTGTATTTGCGCATGAACATAATCGCCGCAGATTTAAAAATGCCATTGTTATCGGCAACCAAATCCCGACATCGGTATCCGACTGTCTGGACCCTAACCCCAGTAAACAGTATGCTGTTTTAGATGACCTAGGTTTGAATACTTTCGATTTCATCACCTTATCCGATGTGTTTGCCAAAATCCCCTGGACTGCAGACACCATTCCTGAACCTTTATTTCTCAGGGTTGAAGGCGAAGCCGAGTATGAACAAGCCGCCGAAGTCGTACAGCTTCTTGCTGAAATCCGCCGAAGCAGCGATGCATTTGTGGTCACCAACGCTGTACAGGTTGGTAAATTAAACATGACGGAAAATGTACCCAACCCAACAGAACACCTAAATGTTCTTAATTTGGTTTTGGATAACCTACCTACCCACTTACATACCCGATTTAAAGAGGTTGTAAATTATGCTTAAATCCTTAAAATTAACCAACTTCAGACAGCACAGAAACGTGAACCTGCAATTCACTGAAGGTGTCACAGTCATTAAAGGTCTGAACGAATCAGGAAAATCTACCATATTCGAGGCCATCAGCTTCGCTCTCTTCGGTGTCCGCGCCTGTCGCAACAACGACATCACCACATGGGGTGAACCACAAGGCAGTCACCGAGTAGATTTAACCTTTACCTCAGGCTCTAAGACCTATGTCCTGTATCGTTCAACCCGGGGCGCGGAACTTACTGCCGAGGATATCCGTGTCAGTGGGCAAACCGAAGTCACCAGATACTGTGAACAGTTATTCGGTATCCCTACTGGCACAGCCCCTTTACTGATGTTCGCCTCTCAAAACACACTGAGAGGCGTTTTAGATGCGACCAACAGTAAAGCTGCACAATTCGTGGAAGATTTGGCCGGATTCAGTCAAATCGAACAATGGATTGAGACCTTGCAAGGTGACTTCCCTGTCGGCAAATCCAATCAACTGGAAGAAGCCCTTACCTACGCTAAAAAATCCATTTCCGATTGGACCGCCGAACTGCAGCAATACCCTAATCCTAAAGAGCAAGTTGCCCAGCGACGGGAATCTTTAGAAACTTCTGTGAAGTCCGTAGAAAGTCAGATTGCTGAAGCGGAAAAGTTAAAGGCAGAAGTTGAGCTGCAGCAGCAAAATTTGGCCGATGCCCCTCAACAATTGCAAACAGCTCGTGAAACATTGCAATCACTGAAATCAAGTCTGGCGGTCTTTGAACATAAAGCCGGTCAGACGCTGGAAGAAGTCAGCGATGAAGAACTTCAGAAAGCTCTAGAGAACTATGACACGATTCAATCGGACTTGAAGACTTGGCAGCAGTATGCTGTCCTAGACGGTGTAGAGTATCCTGACTATTACCAAGGATCTAAAACCGAATTAGAGTTTGCTGTAATAGATTACACGGACTTGAAAGAAGGTTATTTGCGTGAACAAATGGCGCTGGAAGCCGAGTTAAAAAGTCTGAAACAGTCGATACATACGGACTTGTTCTGCCGAACTTGTAACCGAGCTTGGGACAATGCCAAACAGATGGAAGAATCCAACCGTGAGATTCGTCAAAAGATTGAGGACTTAGAACCTAGACTTTCCGATGTAGAATCTAAGTACAAATTAGCGCAGTCTCAATTGACCCGTCTGATTAAAATCTCTCAGTACAAAGTTCCTGATTATTCAGAAGCAGCGGGTTGGGAAGTGGACGAAACAGTCTGGCCGCCTAAATTTACATGGCCTTACCTTGTACCCCGTAAAGTCAGCACGAAAGAGTTAGAACAGGCAGCGGTGCTTATCGACAATCTTAAGTTACGAGCGTCCCAGTACCAAGAACTTAAGACACAGGTCTTAGAAGCTGAGGCTCAAGTCTCAAGACTCAAACCTCAAGTCTCAAGTCTTATGTCTCAAGTCTCAAGTCTTGAGACTCAGGTTCAAGAGTATCAGACCTTGAAGCAGACGCTGAAGACCTATGACAATCGTATTCAAGCTTTGCAGGAAGAGCTGGAACAGTATCAGAAAGCATTGTTGCAACTGCCTGAATACGAAAAAACGTTGCAAGCACCAATTGACCGTTTGAAGTCTTACATCAACGACTCTCAAACTCAAGCTGATAAATTAGAAGCTGATTTAAAAGAGCTGGGTGTCAACAACACGCTGCTGAAGGCTTTAAGAAGTATCAAGCCTCAAGTGTCCAAAATTATCTGGGACAACTTGTGCAGCAATATCAGCCACTACTTCAGCCTTATGCGGGGAACATCCTCTGTCGTCGGACGTGAAGACAATGGGTTTTCGGTAGATGGAAACGATGTGTCCTCATTATCCGGCAGCACTTTGGATGTCCTAGGTCTTGCATTGCGGGTCTCGCTTACTAAGACCTTTTTACCGGAAACATCATTTTTACTGTTAGACGAACCGTTCGCAGCCTGTGACTCGGAACGTCAGACTCAAGCCTTAGGGTTTGTAACCAGTGTGGGATTTAACCAAGTGATTATTATCACGCATGAAGAAACGACTGAAGCCGTATCAGACTATCTGATTACTTTGTAGGTTGTCTGTTTATACGGTATTCAGTTATGATATACGCCTTGTGTATAAATAAGGCATTACATAGGAAGCCTAAAAATGGATACCGCGTACAATACAACTTATCATATACAGATGGCCAAACGTACTCTGGCAGGGAAACCCTACTCCAAGATTGTTCCCAGAGACCCTAATAGTTGGAAACAGTATGTAAAGGGTCTAAGGGAAGAGGTCTTGGGTATGCCTCTGGAGAGTTTTTGGGGGATGTTTGGGATTAAAACACCAACAGGGCATAAATACGAAAGCCCTAAAGATGCTGATGACCCTAACAAATCTCGAAATCTAAAGCTACATACCATGAAGCTAATTATGGATACTTTAGATTTGGTTTGGGAACCCACTTCAAAGTTCGGAGAATACAGTTCTATAACCCGAAACTATGCACTGACCGATGACGGTAAGGCAGCGATTGGCCTGCTCAACGCCTCAGGGCTTGAGTTAAAGGATCTAGAAGCTTTACTCTTACTGCATAGTTACTATAAATCCCATAAATAATAAACCTAAGCCTACCCAGCCGCTATCAAATCTTTGATAGCGGCTTTTTATTGGAGCAAACACATGCAAACAACCAGTCAAATGATGGCTGCTAAGAAAGCAGCCAAACGAAAAACAGAAAGCGAGCGCGCTGCCAAGCAGCAAGTCAACACCGTAGGTAAAGACCGAAACCGTATTGCGAAAGCCCAGTACAAGCAACTGGACTTCCTATATAACCTGCGAAAAGGTAAACCCTGTACCGAAGAAGAGCAATTAAACGACCTGATTCAAAATCACCTGCACTATCAAACCTTGGTGTATCAAACTGATACAACCAGCTTAGTTGTATTTGAAAAACTCTTACGCGCGTACAGCGTTATCTCAAAGGTTTACGGCGATAAAGATTTAAGTGCTTGCGTCAAAGCAGCACAAAATGCGCTTGACTGCAGCCGACAGCCGGAAGCAGATGATTACAGCCCAAACCAACGCCGCGCATTGCTTCGTCCATTACTGGAATTGTGCAACTGGGCAGAAGCTTATGGCAAAATTATTCCGGCAGCAACGCTCAGTTATATTGCCCGCTACTGCGGTTCCGTACAGACGATACTGTATACAACAGCATTTTACAGTCGACCAAAGGGTTTGGTCTCCGGCCTGTTTGATATTTTGTCAGGTCGTACGACATTCCGCGAGTTAGCCAAACAAAGTGACTTGAAAGCGTCAGAATTTAAAACTGAAATTCTGGACACAGCATGGTTACTTTATCGTGTAGTTGAGTGCGTTGAAAAGAATCTGCGACCTCCGGAAAGCATTACTGACTTGAAGAAGCCCCTTTGGAAAAAGTTCTCCAATCATGATGACGTGCAACGTGTGATTAAATGGGCAACAACAAAGTGGCTGCTTCCGTTTGAAGATAACACAGGAATCACACTGATTGATTACAAGAAATTCCGCGCCGATTGCGTGCGGATTGAGAAAGACTTTGCACTAGGATAAGTTATGAATATGCCAACCCAGCAAAAATTGCTACTCATTTATGGTAAAACCCACATCACACTGGAACAAGCAGTTAACGACTGGATACCACACATTAACGTAGATACAGCCCGTCGCAGGGCTAAAGCCCAGACCCTACCATGGCCGGTAATCGCCAGTGAAGAAAGTCAGAAATCCTCCTGCTTTGTCAGCATCTCCGCCATCGCAGAGTGGCTTGACCAAAGAGAAGAAAAAGCAAAAGAAGCGTGGGATAAGATTCATAACTAAAGGCCGTCTGAAATCATTCAGACGGCCTTTTATTAATCCACACTCAAATCTTTTTCTGCCACCGCCATCGCCTCTTTAAATTCGAGGCGTTTCGGACGTTTACGCAGATTGACGTAACGCTGCAAGCTACCCCAACTATCATGCAGCGTTACCATCTGCATCTGCGATGGCGTGAACCCATCTTCAGCCAGCCGCGTGGCCGCTTCATGACGCAAATCATGAAACCGCAAATCTTGTATACCCAAAACATGACAAGCCCGAGTAAATGCCGCACTAATACTTTTCGCATTGAGCGGCACCAAGCTATTGGCAATCCCTTGACACTTTAACATCCGAGACCGTACAGCCGGTTGTTTTAACTCGTCAATAACCTCTTTTGCTAAAGGTCTCACATCAAACCACTTATGATTACCCTTACTGCCTTGAGGATGTTTCACGTCACGAACCAACCATTCGGAGGACTCTTCCCGAAAATCGTCCAACAGCAAACGGCAAAGCTCATCCTGCCGCCGTGCCGTATAAATCGCCAGCCACATAATCAAATGCATCGGGATTAAATTGTTTTGCTGCCAGCGTGACCACTGACTATAAAAATAAGTCGTCAAACGTTGCAACTCATCATTAGTCGGCAACCTGTCCCGTTTGGCAGATTTGGCTACCAAACCCGATTTAGCCAAACCTTCAGACGCAAAATCTAATTCCTGCCAGCTCACCGGCATATCCCAAACATAAAACGCATGTTTTAAAACCGTGCGAATATACTGCAATTCCTGCAATGCCGTGGCCGCCGACACCGGCGCAACCTTTTCCGAGGGCAAACCCCTTCGGCGCATCATCACATGCTCAGCAAAATCCGAGCGGCGTAAACGGTCTAAACGAATGTCACCAAGCGGAAACGATGACAAAAACAACAAGCCCATACGTTTTGAACGCCCCATCTCAGCAGCTTCAACCAAATACCTGTTAACTGCTTCCTTTAACGTAGGCCATGTGACTTTTTTCTCACCATGCAGAATCTCAGGATTTGCTTCAATCTCCGCTTCACGTTTACGCATCCACTCCGTGGCCATCGCCTTTTTACTAAACGTCTTACTTTCGGTAAAATCCGGATACCCAGCCCGTTTGACACGGATTTGAACCCTGTAAACTATCGCGCCGCTTGGGTTTTGACGTTTTGTAATCGTACCCATTTTGCACCATCCTATTTAATGAAATTTATGGTGCAAATATGGTACATCAAAAACAACAAAACATCACAAAATAGCGCAAAATATACATAAATAAAACCAATGCAAAATTCAAAAATTCTCAATAAAAACAAGCAAGTTATTGATTACAAAGGCACTAGACGGCTATCAGTCGCGCCCATGCTCGACTGGACCGATCGCCACTACCGCCACATGGCGCGCCAAATCACGCAAAACACTTGGCTTTACAGTGAAATGATCAATTCCGGCGCAATTGTGTATGGCGACAAAAACCGCTTTCTCATGTTCAACGAAGGCGAAAATCCCGTGGCGCTGCAACTGGGCGGCAGCGACCCTGCCGAGCTGGCCAAAGCCGCCAAAGCGGTAGAAGAATACGGCTACGACGAAGTCAATCTCAACTGCGGCTGCCCCAGCCCTCGCGTGCAAAAAGGCGCATTCGGCGCTTGCTTGATGAACGAAGTCGATTTAGTGGCCGATTGTTTAAACACCATGCAAGATGCCGTGCAGATTCCCGTTACCGTCAAACACCGCATCGGTGTAGACCGCCAAACCGAATACCAAACCGTGGCTGATTTTGTCGGCACCCTACGCGACAAAACCGCCTGTAAAACTTTTATCATCCATGCCCGCAACGCATGGCTCGACGGCTTGTCACCCAAAGAAAACCGCGACATTCCACCACTGAAATACGACTACGTTTACCGCCTGAAACAAGAATTTCCCAAGCTGGAAATCCTGATTAACGGCGGCATCACCACCAACGAACAAATCGCCGAACACCTCCAACACGTCGACGGCGTGATGGTCGGGCGCGAGGCCTACCACAACCCGATGGTGATGCGCGAATGGGATCAATTGTTTTACGGCAGCAGCCACGCCCCCATCGAATACGCCGATTTGGTGCAACGCCTGTTTTCCTACAGCCAAGCTCAAATCCAAAGCGGCCGTGGCACCATCTTGCGCCACATCGTCCGCCACAGCTTAGGCCTGATGCACGGCCTCAAAGGCGCACGTACTTGGCGGCGCATGCTCTCCGATGCCCCCCTGCTCAAAGACAATGACGGCACGCTGATTTTGGAAGCATGGCGTGAAGTGGAAAAAGCCAACCGGTTTGGGTTGGGTGAATAAATCATAAAAGGCCGTCTGAAAATCAAGTTTTCAGACGGCCTTTTATCATCAAAATCCGCTACAATGTTTCTACTAAAATCATATCGTCATTTAAAAGAGAAATAAGACGAGGCAACAGCGACCACCGTGTATAAGTAATACATGAGGGAGCTGGTCACGCGGTATGATTTCTATTTTAAATGACGATAAAAAAACAAAGGAGAAACCATGCTAAACCGCCCCATTCCGAAAGTATTCCTATTCGTTCCCGCCACTCGCCCTGAGCGGATTGCCAAGGCATTTGCCAGCGGTGCGGACGAAGTGATTGTCGATTGGGAAGACACCGTCTCGCCGGAAGACAAAGCCACCGCCCGCGCCAACATCGCCGAATACTGCCACCAAGCTGGTCAGCCTGCAGTATGGGTCAGAATCAACAATTCGCGCAGCGCGTTTTATGCAGACGATGTGGCAGCGCTCAAGACTATGCCTGAAATCAAGGGGATACTGCTTTCCAAAACCGTTCACGCCGATGAAATTTCTTCGCTGCATCACGCCACGGGTAAGCCGGTGATTGCTGATATTGAATCGGCACAAGGCATGGCCGACATCGGGAAATTAGCGCGTTCAGACGGCCTGTTTGCGCTGACCTACGGCTGTTTGGACTTAGCGAATGATTTGGGCGTGAGTTATGGTACCTCCGCTGCGCAAACGGTGTTCGACCGCCTGCGCACCGATATGCTGCTGCACAGCCGAATCAACAATCTGCATCCACCCATCGAAACCACCTTCCCCGATTTCAACGACCACGAAGCCAACCGCCGAAACGCGGAATACTGGCGTGACATGGGGTTCGGCGGCGTTTTGTGTATCCACCCGAAACAAGTCGCTGCGGTGAAAGAAGCTTTAAGGCCGTCTGAAGATTTGTTGGCCTTTGCCAGAAAAGTCGTTGCCGAAGCGGAACACAGCGGCCAAGCCGTTTTCCAAGTAGATGGGCAAATGATTGATGCGCCGGTGATTGAACGGGCAAAATGGGTTTTGCGACAAAGCTAATGTAATGTTCAGACGGCCTGATCGTTACTCAAGCCGTCTGAAATCATTTTCACTGATAACTATTTTATCGGCTTATCCCTATAGCTTTTAACTAACGATTTGGCCGTCTGAATATCCGCCGTTCATTCACACATAACCATATTCCGCCGCTGCCGTTCCGTGCTAAAATCGCTCTGTTTGATGGCAGCAAACGCCATCCCGATAGCCACTTTTCGCAGAAGCCCACACTTTCTGCCAAGGAAAATACATGAACATCGAGACCCTTCCACTGTCCGGCGGCAACATCGGCATCGAGCGCGAGAGCCTGCGCACCACCGCCGACGGCCACCTTGCCGGAACACGCCACCCAGAAGCCTTGGGCAATGTCTATACCCATCCGAACATCACCATCGATTATGGCGAAGCATTGTTGGAACTGGTCACCGATCCGCATCAATCCCCGAAAGCCGTGTATCAGCAGCTTTTGGAATTACACCAATTCAGCGCGCAAAACATCGGCGAAGAACGCATGTGGGCAGCCAGCATGCCTTGCCGTCTGCCCGACAATCCCGAACACATTGAAATTGGCTACTTCGGCCAGAGCAATGGCGCCAAATTGAAGCGCCTGTATCGCGTTGGTCTGTCTTACCGCTACGGCCGCACCATGCAAATGATTGCCGGTGTACATTTCAACTATTCGCCACCTGAAAGCCTGTGGGCAGCCTTGGCCAAACAAGAAGGTGTGGAACCTACTGATGATTGGCGCAACGAGTGCTACATGGGCATGATTCGCAACATTCAGCGCCACGGCTGGCTGATTTGCCACCTGTTCGGCACCGCCCCTGCCTGCGACCAAAGCTTCCAACCGGCGCAAAATGTGCTTGACCGCCTGCACGAGCAAAGCTTTAGCTGGAAAAACGCCACCACCCTGCGCATGAGCCAACTCGGCTACCAAAACAAAGTCGATTTCAGCGTCAGCTTCAATCATCTGAACGAATACGTTCGCGATTTGGGTGCGGCGGTATTAACCCCAGCGCCGGTGTATGAATACTTGGGCTTGCGCGGCCCGGCCGGACTGTACCGCCAAATCAGCACCAATATTCTGCAAATCGCCAACGAATATTACAGTGGCGCACGTCCGAAACAAGTGATGAAAAAAGGCGAGTTGCCCATCAGCGCCTTGAGCGCGCGCGGCATCGCCTATGTTGAATTGCGCCTGCTCGACAACAATCCGTATGACCCTGCCGGCATCAGCTTGGAGCAAATTCATTTCTTGGAAAGCTTTATGCTGTGGTGTTTGCTGAAAGACTCGCCTGCATTTACCACCGCCGATTACAACGAAGCCAACCACAACCGCTTGCGCACCGCCTGCTCAGGCTTGAGCGAAGGATTCAGCCTGTTTAAAAACGGCCGCAGCATTTCCGCGCAAGATTGGGCAAATGAAATCTTGCATGAAATTCTGCCGATTGCCGAACGCCTTGACCAAGGTTCGGACAACAGCGGCTACCGCGAAGCCGTGCAAAGCCAAATCCGTGCCAACAGCGGCGAAACCCTGCGCCTGCCACAGCGCGTGCAAGCCGAAATGGCCGAACAAGAGTTCCTGCCATGGGCAATGGCCTTGACCGCGCAACATTCAGAAACCTTAAAGCAGCCGCTACCGCAAGACGTGCAAGCCAAGCTGGAAGCACAAAGCCAGCAATCCCTGCAGGAGTTTGCCGAAATCGAAGCTAAAGCCGCCGATGAAATTCCGTTTGACGACTATTTGGCCAACTATTTCAATCCGCTGCATGAATGCTTGGCAAAATTAACGGTTTAAATCGTGATAAAAAACCATGCCGTCTGAACGCTTCAGACGGCATGGTTTTTTCTTTATCTTACTCAACTGAAAAAAGATAAACTGAGACTTTTGCAAAAGCATCATTTTATACTTCAAAAGGCCGTCTGAAAGATTGAACTCTTCCCCAATCTTTCAGACGGCCTTGAGCATTTATAAAATTAATCCGACATTGCCATCAAGCTGGCGTTACCGCCCGCTGCAGTCGTGTTGATGCTACACGAAATTTCTTCAAACACCTGCAAAATATCCAAGCCGTTTTCAGACGGCAGAATGCGGATTAACGCGCCCTCGCTCGCTGCCAGCGCTTGTTTGCGTTCGGTCGGCAAATCTTCCAGCGCCACCACATGGCTGATGCCGGCGTTTTCCGGTTTATCGACAATCAGCAAATTGCCCAAATGCGCCACTTCTGTCGCCAGCGGATGATTGGCTTCAATCACGCCCTGCACACCGGCTGCGGCCAGTTGCACCAAAGCGGTGAACGACTGCACCAAATCGCCGCCGTAAATCCACACGCGTTTCGGCGCGTGCCAGCTTAATACGTTGCGCTCGCCGGTTGGGCCACACAACACCTTTTCAGCATGACGCAGCGTGCGGATACGCGCTTGGCCTAAGGTAGCGGCAATCGAGAGCTTGTATTCTTGGCTGATAGGCAGATTGTGCAACACAGCTTCCAAGCGTTTCAATACTTCGTCATCGACTTGACCGACTTTGCTCAAGGTCGGTGCAACCCATTGTTTCAGACGGCTTAAACGTTGCAGGTAGAACGGGCCGCCTGCTTTCGGACCTGTACCCGATAAGCCGTGGCCGCCAAACGGCTGCACGCCGACAACCGCGCCGACGATGTTGCGGTTGATGTACACGTTGCCCGCTTCAATGCGTTTGCGGATGTGATCCACGGTCGCATCGATGCGGCTGTGTACGCCGTGGGTCAGCGCGTAGCCTTTGCTGTTGATTTGGTCGATCAGGCTGTCGAGTTCGTCGGCACGATAGCGCACGACGTGCAACACCGGACCAAATACTTCGCGCTGCAATTCGTTTAAATTATTCAACTCAAACAAAATCGGGGCAACAAAAGTTGATTGCACCTCATCAATGCCGTCTGAAACCTTGATTTCATGGAACGATTTAGCCACACCCTTCATTTTATCAATGTGCGCCAACAGATTGGCTTGCGCTTCAGCATCGATGACGGGACCCACATCGGTGTTCAGCAAACGCGGATTACCCACCACCAATTCGTTCATCGCGCCTTTAATCATATCAATCATATGATCGGCCACGTCTTCTTGCACGCACAAAATACGCAGCGCCGAACAGCGTTGGCCGGCCGAATCGAAAGCGGAATTCAATACATCGGCGCAGACTTGTTCGGCCAATGCGGTTGAATCGACAATCATCGCATTTTGGCCGCCGGTTTCGGCAATCAATACCGGATTGTCATCGCGTTTGGCCAAGGTTTGGTTAATCAGGCGTGCCACTTCGGTCGAACCGGTGAAAATCACGCCGCTGATGCGTGAGTCTTGCGTTAAAGCCGCGCCGACTTCGCCCGCGCCCAATACCAATTGCAAGGCTTCAGACGGTACACCGGCTTCATGCATCAAAGACACAGCATACGAAGCAATCAGGCTGGTTTGCTCGGCAGGCTTAGCAACCACGGTGTTACCGGCAGCCAATGCGGCCACCACTTCACCGGTGAAAATCGCCAACGGGAAATTCCACGGGCTGATGGCGATAATCGTGCCCACGCCTTGGGTGTTGGCAGGTAAGGTTTGCTCGGCTTCATCGGCATAATAGCGGCAGAAATCAACCGCTTCACGCACTTCGGCAATGGCGTTTTGCAGCGTTTTGCCCGCTTCGCGCACCGCCAGCATCATCAATGCAGGGGTATGCTGCTCCATCAAGTCGGCCAAACGGCGCAAGCAGGCAGCGCGTTCGGCAGCCGGTGTCGCCCCCCAAGCGGCTTGCGCGGCCACAGCTTCGGCAATCGCTTCTTGCGCCAAGGCAGCATCGGCAAATGAAACCGTACCCACCACATCGCCATGATCGGCAGGATTTTTGACATCTTGCGGCGCGTTGACTTCACGCAGCTTGCCGTTAATCATCGAGGCCGTCTGAAACGCTTGCGCCGCCGATTGGTTCATTTTCTGCTGCAATTGCTGCAACACGTTTTCATTGCTCAAATCCACGCCTTGCGAATTCAGACGGCCTTTGCCGTATAAATCACGCGGCAGCGGCAACGCGGCATGCAAATGAATGCCTTCTTCGGCAATGGTGTCGAACGGGCTGCGAATCAGCTCGTCAATGCTGATTTTTTCATCAACGATTTGGTTCACAAACGATGAATTGGCACCGTTTTCCAGCAAACGGCGCACCAAATAGGCCAGCAGCGTTTCATGCGTGCCGACCGGCGCGTAAATACGCACGCGGCGGCCTAAGTTTTGTGGGCCGACCACTTGGTCGTACAGGGTTTCGCCCATGCCGTGCAAGCATTGGTGTTCAAAATCCTTGCCCTTACCCATTTCGTAAATAGCCGCCAGCGTGTAGGCATTGTGGGTGGCAAATTGTGGGAACACAGCATCTTGCGCGGCCAGCAGTTTGCGTGCACAAGCCAGATAAGAAATATCGGTATGCACTTTGCGGGTGTACACAGGATAGCCGTTGAGGCCGTCGACCTGCGCCCATTTGATTTCGCTGTCCCAATACGCGCCTTTTACCAAGCGGATCATCAGTTTTTGATTGTTGCGGCGCGCTAAATCTACCAAATAATCAATCACAAACGGGCAGCGTTTTTGGTAGGCCTGCACCACAAAACCGATGCCGTTGTAACCGGCCAAATCAGGATCAGACACCAAAGCTTCCATCAAATCCAGCGACAATTCCAAGCGATTGGCTTCTTCGGCATCGATGTTCAGGCCGATATTGTATTGTTTTGCCAAAACAAATAATGCTTTTAATTTCGGCAGCAACTCGGTCATCACGCGCTCGTGTTGCGCACGGAAATAGCGCGGATGAATCGCCGACAATTTCACGGAGATGCCGTTGCCGTCATACACGCCTTGCCCTGCCGCATCCTTGCCGATAGCGTGAATCGCGGTAACGTAATCCTGATAGTAGCGGTCGGCGTCGGCTTGGGTAAACGCCGCTTCACCCAGCATATCGAATGAGAAACGATAGCCCAGTTTTTCACGCTCTTTGCCGTTTTTCAATGCTTCTTCAATAGTTTGGCCGGTCACAAACTGCTTGCCCAGCATACGCATGGCGTAATCCACGCCTTTGCGGATCAACGGCGCACCGCCCTTGCCCAACACACGGCTCAAAGCCGAACCCAAATTCTGGTCGTTGGTCGTGGTGGTGAGTTTGCCGGTTACCAGCAAACCCCAAGCTGCCGCGTTCACAAACAGGCTTGGGCTGTGGTTCAGATGGCTTTTCCAATCGCCGTCTGAAAGCTTGTCGGCAATCAATTTATTGCGCGTGGCATTATCCGGAATGCGCAACAAAGCCTCCGCCAAACACATTAACGCCACACCCTCTTCGCTCGACAATGAAAACTCGTGCATCAACGCATCCACACCGCTGGCTTTGGTACGGCTCGCCCGCACCTGCGTCACCAAACGGCGCGCCAAATCATCGGCAGCACGACGCTCTTCACCCGTCATCTGCGCCTGTTGCAGCATATCGTTCACCGCTTCGACTTCATCGCGGCGATAAGCCTCAGTCACCGCTTGGCGCAGCGGAGTTTGTTGGGGATGGGCAAATTGGAACATGGATTTTTCTCCTGAAATCAAATGGCATTCATTCCTAAATCATATACCAAAATCACGTTCAGACGGCATGATTTTTTTAGCATACTTTAACTTAGTTCAAACTTAGATTAACTCGATAATAAAAAGGCCTCATGATACGAGGCTTTTTAATAGGGATTTAATTCCTCTAGGGGTATCGGGAGTGCTTGACTTATTCTGCTTGGTTTTTCGCCGTTACTGGATAACTTCAATACACAGCTATCCGAAGGTGGCTGACCTTTAATGATTAACCCACTGCGTTTTCAAACAAGTTTCAACACACAGCCACCCGAAGGTGGCTGGTGTTACGCCTAAGCGTTTATATGAAAAAGTCATTGTTTCAACACACAGCCACCCGAAGGTGGCTGGGTCTACTTCGGTGCCGTCTTCGAGTTTCATTTTGTTTCAACACACAGCCACCCGAAGGTGGCTGGAAGCTCGAATAACAGAAGAATCGACACCTATACAGGTTTCAACACACAGCCACCCGAAGGTGGCTGGGTGAGTAACACGCCTGAGAGTTATGCAGACTTATTGTTTCAACACACAGCCACCCGAAGGTGGCTGGTAAAAAACACAACCAAACCGGCCAGCACAACCAAGCCGTTTCAACACACAGCCACCCGAAGGTGGCTGGACGGTCAAAAAAACCGCCTGAACGATATTCGTCTAGTGTGTTTCAACACACAGCCACCCGAAGGTGGCTGGGCGCACCAAGCAGGACGGAAGCGATACATACAAATTTGTTTCAACACACAGCCACCCGAAGGTGGCTGGGAGTTTCTAATTCTGCCACGAAGTCAGGCACTTTGTTTCAACACACAGCCACCCGAAGGTGGCTGGCTGTGAGTTGTTGAAATCCTTTTTGATTGTTGCTGTTTCAACACACAGCCACCCGAAGGTGGCTGGGACCTGGAAGAGACGACGGCAAATATTCATCAAGGTTTCAACACACAGCCACCCGAAGGTGGCTGGGCAGACCCATTTCATGAAAGGAAAGCTATGAAGCTGTTTCAACACACAGCCACCCGAAGGTGGCTGGGGCCGCGTAGAGCGCATTAAAAACACCCTGTATCTGTTTCAACACACAGCCACCCGAAGGTGGCTGGATGTGCGGATTTTGCAGCCGCGATATTTCCAGCGTGTTTCAACACACAGCCACCCGAAGGTGGCTGGCGATAAGAAAACGTGGTATATCCCTGCTGGGCAAGTTTCAACACACAGCCACCCGAAGGTGGCTGGATGCAGGGAGTGCACCGGACAAGCCCAAAGGATTTGTTTCAACACACAGCCACCCGAAGGTGGCTGGCACGATTGCAGAGAAGCAAGATGAGTGGGCGGAGGTTTCAACACACAGCCACCCGAAGGTGGCTGGTGCCGACAATGCCCGATATATTCCGCTGACAAATGTTTCAACACACAGCCACCCGAAGGTGGCTGGAAAAGGTGTTTGCAAATGACACTGACGGCACGTTGTTTCAACACACAGCCACCCGAAGGTGGCTGGTCCTTTACCTGACAACAGGTTATACCGACTGGAGCGTTTCAACACACAGCCACCCGAAGGTGGCTGGGCCATTGGCTTAAGCGATGCCGACAAGCTCATGTTCGTTTCAACACACAGCCACCCGAAGGTGGCTGGCAAATTGCTTTGCGATATTGCGCTGTTTATATGGTTTCAACACACAGCCACCCGAAGGTGGCTGGTTTTCTATTTACAACCCTTTCAAAGACAAAGGATTGGTTTCAACACACAGCCACCCGAAGGTGGCTGGTTTAGTGTATTCCACTTCAATCAGGCGAACTTCCTGTTTCAACACACAGCCACCCGAAGGTGGCTGGATCGGGTAAATAACGGATTTCTGCATCACGGCTGTTTCAACACACAGCCACCCGAAGGTGGCTGGGTGTGACTTTCAACATACAAGCAAACATCAGGTGCTGTTTCAACACACAGCCACCCGAAGGTGGCTGGAAATAGACGACATATCCGTCTTAATGCCCGAAAGTGTTTCAACACACAGCCACCCGAAGGTGGCTGGGATCTTCTCGCATTTTAAAAAACACATTGACAATGTTTCAACACACAGCCACCCGAAGGTGGCT
Organism: Neisseria sp. N95_16; assembly: GCF_002551535.2. Taxonomy (NCBI): domain Bacteria; kingdom Pseudomonadati; phylum Pseudomonadota; class Betaproteobacteria; order Neisseriales; family Neisseriaceae; genus Neisseria; species Neisseria sp. N95_16. The sequence goes on along the minus strand of NZ_PDBT02000007.1, from coordinate 9,643 downwards.
GGACGACTGGTATAAGCGCCAAGAAGCCTACGACGAAGTTTCAACACACAGCCACCCGAAGGTGGCTGGGCGTGATGCCTTGGCGGCGAAGGGTGGATTTGGAACGAAGTTTCAACACACAGCCACCCGAAGGTGGCTGGTCGCCAAATGAGGCTCTTCCGCTCATCAATTGTGTTTCAACACACAGCCACCCGAAGGTGGCTGGTGCCGACAATGCCCGATATATTCCGCTGACAAATGTTTCAACACACAGCCACCCGAAGGTGGCTGGGTGCATTTTCAGGAAGTTCGCCTGATTGAAGTGGTTTCAACACACAGCCACCCGAAGGTGGCTGGCTGTGCGTTTGTGATGGCCTCTTCGATGGTGTCCCCGTTTCAACACACAGCCACCCGAAGGTGGCTGGACATCACCATATTCAAGCGCACGCCACGTCTTATAGTTTCAACACACAGCCACCCGAAGGTGGCTGGCCGGTGAAGCAAAAATTGACTATGTAAGCCGTGTGAATGTTTCAACACACAGCCACCCGAAGGTGGCTGGATGAAGAGGCTGTTGAAGAAGTCGGCACGGACGAAGTTTCAACACACAGCCACCCGAAGGTGGCTGGGCCGAAAGCGCCGTTTATTCTGATGAACATCATCAATGTTTCAACACACAGCCACCCGAAGGTGGCTGGTCTACGGCCGCTAAAAAATGGGCTGAATCAACCGGTGTTTCAACACACAGCCACCCGAAGGTGGCTGGTTCAGCAAATCCACACGCTTCCATGCTGGCTGGCGTTTCAACACACAGCCACCCGAAGGTGGCTGGATCAGACGCCAAACGCGCTCGAACTTCTTCAGCAGTTTCAACACACAGCCACCCGAAGGTGGCTGGAGGTCATGATTCAAATTAAAGGGCAAGATGAGAAGTTTCAACACACAGCCACCCGAAGGTGGCTGGGACCGTTACAACAAATGCATGGCGGTGAACTGATGGTTTCAACACACAGCCACCCGAAGGTGGCTGGCCACCCGATAACGTGCTTCGCGCCGCTCAAATCGTTTCAACACACAGCCACCCGAAGGTGGCTGGGTCAGTCCCTGCTTTTGCACGTAGGTCTCGGAATTGTTTCAACACACAGCCACCCGAAGGTGGCTGGCTACGACACAGAAAAAGGCGTGCCGTATTTTGATGTTTCAACACACAGCCACCCGAAGGTGGCTGGGGAAAACGACGATTTTGATTTAGACGGCATGGATGTTTCAACACACAGCCACCCGAAGGTGGCTGGGACAAGACGACGGCGAAGAATTGCCGCCGGAAGATGTTTCAACACACAGCCACCCGAAGGTGGCTGGGCGGCTCCCCTGCTCCTTTGCAACCCACCAAATGAGTTTCAACACACAGCCACCCGAAGGTGGCTGGCAATAGCTGCAGCCGGTTTTTTCGAGCCGTCAACAGTTTCAACACACAGCCACCCGAAGGTGGCTGGGCTGACAAGGGTTTTGCAATCAAATCTTCTAAGATGTTTCAACACACAGCCACCCGAAGGTGGCTGGAGGTAGAAGGCGGCCGCATTGGTTTTGTTCATCGTGTTTCAACACACAGCCACCCGAAGGTGGCTGGGGGTTCAAGCGTTAAATCGGTTAGCTTGGCTGAATTGTTTCAACACACAGCCACCCGAAGGTGGCTGGAAGCAGCTAACGGGTTGCTGGATTGGTTGAAGCTGTTTCAACACACAGCCACCCGAAGGTGGCTGGGGACGACTAATCAGCGTAAACAGGCGGTCTTTATGTTTCAACACACAGCCACCCGAAGGTGGCTGGTTGGCTGATTTTAATGCAGCTTTCGGCGGAAATATGTTTCAACACACAGCCACCCGAAGGTGGCTGGGCTGTTAAAACTGGTTCAGTATCATTTGTTTGGCGTTTCAACACACAGCCACCCGAAGGTGGCTGGGTTGGTTTTACCAGAGCCAGCATTTTGGGGAGATGTTTCAACACACAGCCACCCGAAGGTGGCTGGTTGGCTTATCATGGCCAGCCACTTCACAAAGGGCGTGTTTCAACACACAGCCACCCGAAGGTGGCTGGCTCTTCAACGCGGTGCAAATATTGCTGACCGATTGTTTCAACACACAGCCACCCGAAGGTGGCTGGACGCGGCCAATACAGTTGACGTAGCGACAGGCCATGTTTCAACACACAGCCACCCGAAGGTGGCTGGGCATATGCTGTATTCCGTTTGGGCGCAAGAAAGCATGTTTCAACACACAGCCACCCGAAGGTGGCTGGTCATACATTCCAACCTTTAATAACAGCACGGCTTGTTTCAACACACAGCCACCCGAAGGTGGCTGGATCCGGCGCGCTCACCGCTACCGGCGTGAAAACCGCGCTTGTTTCAACACACAGCCACCCGAAGGTGGCTGGCATTTAACAGGGCGCGTGCTTCTGCCTGTTTGCGTGTTTCAACACACAGCCACCCGAAGGTGGCTGGCAAAGCAATTTGGTGCAAAGTGGGATGCCGATAAGTTTCAACACACAGCCACCCGAAGGTGGCTGGGTTCAGCCTGTCAAGATGCCATCAACGAAGCCCTGTTTCAACACACAGCCACCCGAAGGTGGCTGGAGCCCCTTGTACAATCCTTACCAATCAAGGCAGATAATGCACTGATTCGCTAGCGTTATTCAAGAGAGCCGAAAAAATTATAGCACACTCCTGCAAAAGGCATTAATCAAAAATAAGTCCTCATTTTTAAAGAACATTTCTCAATCGCTAACTTCCTGATGATTTCATGAGAACCAGTGGTCAGCGATTCAGATAATCAATGTATCTTGGAAAATATCCACCGCCGGTTTGGCGCCGTGATGTTCGACTTTTCTGCGCCATTTGCTGCCCAAATGGTAAAAGCGTAAGCTGTCTGTTTCGGGGTTGTAGGTTTTGAGCAGTTTGTCTTTGAGCACGACCCATTGATCGGGGGTAATGTCGCATTCGAATACCGAAAATTGCACGCGCACGCCGTAATCTTGGCAGTGTTTGGCGATTCGCCGCAATCTGGCTTGGCCTTGCGCATCTTCCAATGAAATATCGTAAGTAATCAGCATTAACATTAATCTTTCCCCTATTGATAAGCAGCAGAGGCCGTCTGAATATTGTTTCTTCCACTTATTTTCAGACGGCCTAAAGCATACCCTGCCTAACGTATTAAAAACGGCGGATATTCGGCCAAGTCACCGCGTAAATGTCTGGCCAACAGCATGGCCTGAATATGCGGCAGCAAACCGATTGCCACTTCTTCCTGCAAAAAAGGATGAAGGATTTTTTCCTGTTTCTTTGCCTGCAGGGTTTGAAACAATAATTTGCGCGCCTCAGCCTTTAAAACTACTGCGCCGCCTGCCTCGCGGGTAAAATCCTGCGGCTTGATTTGGCCGCGGTTAATCAGCGACAACACCAGCCTATCCGCCCACCAAGCGCGGAATTCTTCTAAGACGTCTTGTGCCAAACTGTCGCGCCCCGGCCTATCCGCATGCAGAAAACCCACTTGCGGATCCAGCCCCACGCCTTGCAGCGCACCACTAATGTCTTTGCCTAAAATACTGTATGTAAATGATAACAACGCATTGACTTCATCGCGCGGTGGGCGGCGGTTGCGGCCATTGAACACAAAACCGCTTTTTTCATTAACCAAATGCTGAAACACCCCAAAATAACGCGCCGCCGCATCGCCTTCAATCCCGCGTATCACATCCAAATCATGGGCAAGCTTCAATTGCTGCACGCTAAAATTCAAAGCCGTAATGGCCGTCTGAATATCGGCATTCTCCCCATGATTGCGGATTTGACGTTGCAACACCCGCTTACTAGATTGAATTTTGGCAGCGATGATATTGCGCGCAATCGGTACAGGATCGCTTTCCGACCGCCGATACTGCGCCCGCCTGAGCAACACATTGCCACTCTGCCGCCCCTGCAAACGCCCTAAAAACCGCCCGTTTTCGGTAAAAAACGCCAGATTGACATTATTTTCACCACAAAATCCCATCAAAAACGGCGACACTAACACATTTCCAAAGCAGAAAATATGCCCGATGGAATGAATCGGCAACTGCGCCACTTTTTTACGCTCTTGCTCCACCACCAAAGTTTCCCGTTCTTTATGAAGATAAGAGCCTTGCGTGGTGATATAGAGGGTGTTTTGGAGTTTTTTCATTTAACTTTCTCCAAATAACGCTTCTGTATATTTTACCGACAGATCCTGCCCAAATAATTTCGGTTCACAAATATCCAACAGCGAACATGCCTGACAATGTTTGCCGTATTCTGCCTGCGGCGTTTGCCCGCTTTCCAAAAGCTGTCTGACCTTGCCAATAGTCTCAATCGTTTGCTTTCTGAGGCCGTCTGAAAGGATAACAGGCAGACGATGACGGGTTTGCATATACCACAATGCCCCTTCATCAATCGACTGCCCGGTCATTTCTTCCAAACACAGAGCTTGGGCGCATAATTGAATTTCGTCCATCGCCGTCGGCTTTGGTTTGCCGCGCTTGTATTCGACAGGTTTCAGATGGCCTGATTGCAAATCATGTTCCACCATATCGACAATACCGCTCACGCCCAACTTTTCTGCCGACACATGCACGCTGCGCTCAAAGCGTACACCTTTGCGGGTTTCCGGTTCGCCCGAATCGACACGCTCATGCAAAGCACGTCCTTGCGCGGTGAGAAAATTCTCCGCCCACGCCTGTTCGCTATGGATTAACGCACACTGACGCGGGCAGAAGGCGTAATGCTGCAGGGCGGAGAGGGGAATCTGACGTTGGTCATATTTTTTATTCTGCCCTGCTGCTGGGATTTGCGTAGTAGATGGCAAATCAATCGACATTTAGAAACCTTCAATTTCCTGTGGCTGCAATCCTTCAAGATTCTCCAGTTGGTAACTTCCGTCAGGATTTACCGTTAAGCTACCGTGTACTTTGGCAGATGAATATTGGCCTGATTTGCAATTGTGTTCCCACCAAATCAGTTTCAATACTTGCATTGAGCCTTCAGGACGGGCGGAAGATGCGTCGCCTTCAAACAGTTTGGTGAGCACGGCTTTGATTTTGTCGGCGTCTTCGTCGGAAAAGCCGGTGCGTTCGGCAAGTTGCGGCGACATGGCACCGAAGGCAACGTAAATGCCGCTGTCCACGCGGTGTTTCATGCCCATGGTGTCCGAGCTTTTTTTTGTGCCGTCGCCTTCGCCGCTGACGCTTTTCGTAATTTGTGTGCTAGTGATATTAACCGGTTCGACGCTAAATGCAGATTGAATAGTTACCGGACCGCGCACGGCGATAGATACGCCCGCACCGTCGTCGCTTTTGCCGAAAGCAAATACCTGCCCGAAACTGCGCACATCCAGCCATTTTGCACAGGCAGCTTTGGCGGTTTCGTCTTTATTGGCTTTTTTGCCGAACGCTTCCGCCCCCAAGCCGACGTCTTTGTCTTTAGCACGATTGGCAAGGCTGGTCATACCGTCGGTTTTCTTTTCGTCAGATTGCACAAAGATGTTTTCACCGTTACTTTGCAGGCGGTCGCGGATTTTGCGTTTTAAGCAAACGTCGGTCATTTCACCGATTCCGGCAAAATCGGAACGCGGGCGGTTGCCGTTTAAAGGATCGCCGTTGGGATTGGCATTGGTTACTTTAAGAATCAGGGCGAAGTCGATTTTTTTAGTTAAAGACATTTTATTCATCTCCATAAGGGGTTAATGGGTTTCGGTTTGGTCTTGTTCGTCTTGTTCAGACGTGGTATTTGAGCTGTTGCGGTAAGCCATTTTTTGGCTGTGATAGCCAAGCAGAAATTCGCCGTCCAACGGTTTATCCAGCGGACTTTTTAATTCATTTAGAGCTGACATAATTTCATCAATCTCTTTTTCTCGATTGCGTAAAAATCCTATATAGCGGTTGCTGCGCAGGCGGTTTTTGTAGGGTTCGAGTCCGAGCTCGATTTGCAACCAAGTGCTTAGAGGACGCACAGCAAAACGCTGCATATACCTTTCGGCGTTAGTTGATCGATTTTCATCGGCAATTCTTAAAGCCGTACTTTCCAATTTTTCCGCCACCGCCAATAATCTGCCAAACAGATAATCGCGCGAGCGGTTTTCTTTGTCTAAACTCATAAGGTAAGTTCTCCGTTGTGATAAATCGTGATGACGGGCACGCCAGCCTTTATATAAGGCACAGGCGACACCGATATTGCGTTGCCAGTTTGTATGACGAATTTTTTCTCCATCTTCAGGGCGATGATTTGCATAAGGGTTGCAGGCCGTCTGAAAGCTTTTCTGTACCAAATCATAAGGGATCGGCACTTGTCTGCCGCCGGCAATCACAGGTAATAACCGGGCGTAGAGCTGTTTTTTCAGGGTATCGCTCAATGCCTTTCCGTAAACGGCGTGGCCGATGTCAAAAGGCGAAGGCGGCAATACCGGCCAAAGGGTTTGTTTGTCGGTTTTTTACCGTTTTTCTTCTCGATGCTGCGGCGTTGATACCAGGCAAAATCGTCTACCCATGCGTCCAGATTGTCGAAGTAGTCAGCAGGCAGAAATTCTTGATAGTAAGTTAATGCCATGCGACCATCCGTTGATTTATCTACCATTAGCAAAGAAATTTGCTCATGCTCTTCCAGTTCGGCTTTATAACCATGCAGTTTTTTCTTGATAATTTCTGCTGCCGACTTCCCAACATTACTTGACCAATCTTTGCTTGAAGTTTTTTCTTCAAACGACATATCAATTTCAGTTTCACTTTCAACCGCACTTGTATCTAAATTGTCCCAGTCAATCACACCAAAAGAATCTTTCATCGGCGATGGAACTTCTTTACCACTAATCGCCCAAACAACTGTTTTTTGATCACCGTTGCTGATACCTTGACGTTTTATCAACCACTTCAATATATTGAATGCCTTTTGAGAGACATCCCTTCCCAAGGTTACAGCCTGGCTACCTAGTTCAGATTTTGCTCCATTGTCTTTATCTCCATAAAACCTGCCCCGAAAAGTAAATCCGGTATCATCATTAGCAGAAACTAATTTGGCATTACCGTCGATTTTCGGATATGCCTCCACCGGATAATCTTCTTCTCCGGTTACGTAACATAACGCTTTATTTTTATTGCCTTGTTCAGATTGATTTTCTTGGTATTTAATCCATTGCTTCTTGATATTACCTTTACTCCATAAATCAGAATGAGGGTCATTAGGTATTTCCACTGCCCATACGATCGTCAAACCAAATGGATCATCTTTAACAGATAACAGGATATTATCTTCAAAAGAAAAATATTTTTTCTCGATCAAGTCTTCAATCAGCGAACCTTTTTGGATATACCGCAAAACAATGTTTATCTCCTGCAAATGGCTAAACTCAGCCCAATCGGATAGTTGCTTCTCATAAAATTCAAAACAGCTTTGATATTTTGCTTTTTCCGCATCGGCAAATTTTTGTTTTTCCTCATCAGTGCCTGCAAGAAATTCTTTCCATTTTTTGCCATTGGTTTTTTCCGCTATTTTGGAAAGATACTCAATCGTCAAATATCGTTTTGCGGTCTTGGCGATATATTGCAAACCATCGTGTAACGCATATGCTGCAATCGTTGATCCGGAACGTTTTGACGATTTTTCAGTTATTTGAATAGGAACCTGCTTTTTGCCTTCAAACCGTTCTGCCCGCACCAATTCCGCCTTATCGTTTAGAACAATTTTCAAGTGAACCGCTTTAGACAGATGAAAAGGCAATGCCAATTCTTCATCATCCAATCCTTGGTTTTGGACAAATTCATACGTCCGATACAGTTTCTGCATCCAGCTCATAATCCCAACTCCTTAGCCTCGTCTTCCACAGGCTTCACGTTTTCACCGCGTTTAAACGGTTTTTCGGGTTTCATTTTTCGGATAAAGCGGGTTTTCAGGCTGCCCGAAACGTCATTCACGCTTGGGAACTCAATCTTGCCGCGCTGCATACCGGCATTCCAAAAGCGGCTGATCAGCTCATGTTTGCCCGTTTCTTCCGGATAGCCGAAGCTGTGGAACATCAAACCGAAATCCAGATTGTCGATTTCATCGTAAAAGCCTTTACCTGAACCGAATTCACACGGTTCGACATAGCCCTGACAATCGCGGGTGCCGAGGAAAATATCCTGCCGACCGCCACGCTGGAGCATTCGTTCGGCAATCGCGGTATGTTTGCCTTCATTGCGATCGCCCTTGAGTTCTTCCCAGTTTTCGTTCCAGGTAAAATGCGCTTCTACCTGATATTCCACGTCTTGCAGAAAAGTATAGATAGCTAACGTATGATGGGCACCTTTAGGTGATTCCCATTGTCTTGGCTTGGTGGATTTGCTTTGGGTATGGATAGGCTTCATAACCCGCACGCGGTCGATGTGCCAAATCAGAGTCGGTTTCCAGTAAATGCTTTTTAAAATACCTTTAAGTGCCTCGTAAGTCGGCACTTGATAACTGAATTTCTCACCGCCGATTTTAGTGACGGGGTCGGTAAACAAGGCCTGCCGTCCCCAGACACGAAAGCAGAACGGTTTACTGCGGAATGTATTTTTGTTGTTCATCACATTTCCTTAAATCACAATTCATAAAAAGTCATCGCACCGACTTCATCGACGGACAAGCCGTATTCGTCGCTGTAATAACGTTCTTTTAAATAATAAATACCCAAACCGGCCTGCACTTCCTGAACGGCTTGTTCTTTTTCCAGTTTTTCCCACACATTCGGAAATACATTCACGCTGTAACGCTGCGCTTTGGCCAAAGTGTGGTACATCTCTTTCGGATCCCAGGCTCCGCACAGTTCGGCGATTAAATCTTTACCTTTGCCATAGGGCACAATCACGGCACGGGTTGGTGCCTCAATCGCCTGGAAGGCTCTCCCCGCACTTTTGAACGACTGCATCAGCAACGGTAATTTAGGACGGCGTTTGTCGTTTTTCGCGGCATAGGCGTTTAAACGGTTATCGGAAAGCCAGTCTAACAGGCTGCCTGAAGTGCTGCCTTTAACCGTATAACTCATCTCGCTGCTGCGGTTATAAAAATAGTATTCAAAATACTGCCGCATAGCGTTAGGCTGTAAAATGTCCTGCTCGGCGAATTCGCGCAGTACGCGTTCGGCATTTCTCTGCCCTTGGTCAATATCGGGCAGCACCCGTGCCAAATTCGGCTCTTGCAGGTTCAGCACATATACCTGCCCTTTGCCCGCTTTCTCCCCATGACGATTACACCGTCCCGCCGCTTGGGCTATGCTGTCCAGCCCGCCTAAAGCTCGAATCACACAACTCATGGAAATATCCACCCCCGCTTCAATCAACTGGGTGCTAATGCAGATCACGGGTTGTTTGTTTTTTAGACGGCCTTACATTCGCCTAACAAGTGCAATTTCCAATAACAGAAAAGGCCAGTATGCGGTAGTATACTGCCTTTCCTGACAAGAAAGATTGCAATATGGCCTACACACAACTGACCTCACACCAAAGATACTACATTTCCAGACATTACCGCAACCTACCCCTAAACCAAATCGCACAGAACATCGGTTGTCATCCCGCCACCGTCAGTCGGGAAATCAGACGGCATTCCGTCAACGGAACCTACTGTTACCGAAAAGCACAACAG